>NZ_JBHVKJ010000034.1:0-72597 GCF_042798275.1 Nocardioides sp. NPDC057767
CAGCCGCCGCACCTCGCGGAGCGGCGGCTGTCGGTCCCTTGCGAGAGGCAGGCATGCCCGAGTTCACGATCGGCGAGTCCGACTTCCTTCTCGACGGTGAGCCGTTCCGGATCCTCTCCGGCGCGCTGCACTACTTCCGGGTCCACCCCGACCACTGGGCGGACCGGATCGAGAAGGCCAGGCTGATGGGCCTCAACACCATCGAGACCTACGTGCCGTGGAACGCGCACAGCCCCCGCCCGGGCGTCTTCGACACCGACGGCATCCTGGACCTGCCGCGGTTCCTGCGCCTGGTGGGGGAGGCCGGTCTGCACGCGATCGTGCGTCCGGGGCCGTTCATCTGTGCGGAGTGGGACAACGGCGGGCTGCCGCCCTGGCTGTTCCGGGAGCCGGGCGTCGGCATCCGCCGCCACGAGCCACGCTTCCTCGACGCGGTCGAGAAGTATCTCCGCCAGGTCCTGGGGCTCGTACGCCCGCACCAGGTCGACCTCGGCGGACCCGTGCTGCTGGTCCAGGTGGAGAACGAGTACGGCGCCTACGGTGACGACAGGGCCTACCTGCAGGCCGTCGCGGACATCATCCGTGGCTCCGGTATCGGCGTGCCGCTGGTCACCGTGGACCAGCCCGTCGATGCCATGCTCGCCGCCGGCGGACTCGACGGGGTGCTGCGTACCAGCTCCTTCGGGTCGGACAGCGTGAACCGCTTGCGCACCCTCCGCGACCACCAGCCGACCGGGCCGCTGATGTGCATGGAGTTCTGGGACGGCTGGTTCGACCACTGGGGAGGCATCCACCACACCACCGCCGTCGAGCAGGCCGCCGAGGAGCTCGACGTCTTGCTCGCCGCCGGCGCCTCGGTCAACGTCTACATGTTCCACGGCGGCACGAACTTCGGCCTGACCAGCGGGGCCAACGACAAGGGGATCTACCGGCCGACGGTGACCTCCTACGACTACGACGCGCCCCTGGACGAGGCCGGGAACCCCACCGCGAAGTACTTCGCGTTCCGCGACGTCATCGCCCGCTACGCCCCGGTTCCTCCCGAGACGCCTGACGTCGCAGGTCCCGCCCCTGAGCAGACGGTGGCGTTGGGCGAGCCGGTGCGCCTGATCGAGGATCCCGCTGCGTGGGGCTCCTGGAGTCGTTGGGAGTCGCTCCCCGTGCTGGACGAGCTGGAGACGGACACCCGTCTGGCCGTCTACCGGACCGAGCTGTCGGGCGATGGCCCGGCCGTCCTCGCCCTCGGCGAGGTACGAGACCGGGCAGCCGTCTTCCTCGACGGCGCCCCGGTCGGCATCCTCGAGCGGGAGCACCACGAGCGGGCGATCGCGCTCCCGCGCGGGCGCGGCCGGCTGGAGCTGGTCGTCGAGGACCAGGGCCGGGTCAACTACGGCGTCCGCATCGGCGAGCACAAGGGCCTGGTCGGGCCGGCTCTGCTCGACGGGGTGCCGCTCACGGACTGGGAGGTCCTGGCCATCGACCTCGACCGGGTGCCGCGCCTGTGGGAGACCGTCCCCTCCTCCGGCCGGGGCGCCGGGGTCGGGCCCACCGCCTGGCGCGCACTCTTCTCGGCCGAGCCCGACGTCGACCTCTTCCTCGACACCTCCGCCTGGGGCAAGGGCATCGCCTGGGTCAACGGCTTCTGCCTGGGGCGCTACTGGCGCCGCGGGCCCCAGCACACCCTCTTCGTTCCCGGCCCCGTGCTGCGCCCCGACCGCAACGAGCTCGTCGTGCTGGAGCTGGACGTGCTCGCCGATCCGACGGCCCGGTTCGTCGCCGGGCCGTCCCTGGGGCCGCTCGAGGACTGAGCCCCGCATGGGCCTGCGGGATCATGGACCCATGAACCGACTTGGCGCCGCGACGAGCCCGTACCTCAAGTAGCACAAGGACAATCCGGTCGACCAGCGGGAGTGGTCGCCCGAGGCGTTCGCCGAAGCGCGCGAACGCAACGTGCCGGTGCTGCTCTCGGTCGGCTACGTCGCCTGTCACCGCGCCAGGACGTGCTTCCGGTGGGCGGGAGATGCCCGCTGCTCCCCGCGGATCGTAACTAGCATCGAACCATCTTTCGGGCAGTGACGCCCCGACTGGTGCGTACGACCACTTGCCCGACCGGGACCCGATGCGCCCGCCTGCACCACTCAGCTCAGACTCACTAGGGGAGGATCCTTGGACGCGGAGTCCTTCGTGCTGGATGTCGTTGACATCGTCGAGGAGACGGAGCATGCGAAGTCGATCAGCTTTGCCGTGCCTGAGGGCGCCGAGGAGAGGTTCGCCTACCGGCCCGGCCAGTTCCTGACCGTCGCCGTGCCGAGCGACACCACTGGTATCGCGGCGCGCTGCTACTCGTTGTCGAGCAGCCCGCACGACGGTGGGCCTCTCACGATCACGGTGAAACGCACCGTCGATGGCTATGCGTCGAACTGGATCTGCGACAACCTCGAGATCGGCGACACCCTGCGGGTGCTTCCACCGTCGGGCGTCTTCACTCCGGCGTCGCTCGACCGCGATCTGTTGCTGTTCGCCGGAGGGTCGGGCGTGACTCCGATCATGTCGATCACCCGCGCCGCCCTGTCCGGGGGGATGGCGCGGATCGTGGTCTTCTATGCCAACCGTGACGAGGATTCGGTCATCTTCGCCGAGGAGCTTTCTGAGCTGTCGGCCACGAACCCCGGTCGGCTGCAGGTGGTCCACTGGCTGGAGTCGGTCCAGGGCATACCGACGCCCGAACAGATGAAGGCATTCGCTTCGCAATATCTCTCGTTCACGGCGTTCGTATGCGGCCCAGCGCCGTTCATGAGCATGGTCGCGAGAACGCTCAAGGAGCTCGAGTTCCCGCGGGAGCGTCGGCACCAGGAGAAGTTCGTGTCGCTTGAGGGGAACCCGTTCGGAGACTTGGCGCAACTGCAGTCGGTCGAGCGGGAGATCGCACTCGCCGACTCGGGCGAGGACGGTGCTGCTGCGGACCTGTTCGCCGACGCACCGGCAGGCCCGGTCAAGCTCGAGGTCGACCTCGACGGTGATGAACACATCTTCGACGATTGGAACCCGCGAACCACGCTGCTCGCCTTTCTCGAGAGCAAGGGGGTGAAGGCGCCGTACTCCTGCCGTGAGGGCGAGTGCTCCGCCTGCGCGATCCGATTGCTCGAGGGCGACGTGAACATGCTCCACAACGACGTGCTCGACGAGGAGGACCTCGCGGACGGGATTCGGCTGGGTTGCCAATCGGTGCCGGCCACCGAGAAGGTGAAGATCACCTACGGCTGAGAAAGCTCTCGGGCCGTCGCGTGCAGTTCGCTCACGCGACGGCCCGGTCGAGGTGACCTACGCCTGATCCGCTCGTTCGGCCTCAGAGGTCCTGCTTGAGGATCTTCCCGCTCGCGTTGCGCGGGAAATCCTCGACCACAGCGAAGGTCCGCGGAACCTTGAAGTTCGCCAACCGTTGCCGGCAGTACGCCGTCAGACCGGGTGCATCGAGCAGTGCCCCTGCCCGGAGCCGTAGATGGGCGCAGCTGACATTGCCCATCCGCTCGTCCTCGATGCCGACGACTGCTGCCTCGATCACATCGGGGTGGCTGGTCAGGACGTTCTCGACCTCGGCCGGGTAGACGTTGAAGCCGCCAACGGTGAACATGTCCTTGATCCGGTCGGTGATCTTCAGACAGCCGTGCTCGTCGAGCCGTCCGACGTCGCCGGTGTGCAACCACCCGTCTCCGTCGATCGCGTCGGCGGTGGCTTCGGAATCCTCGAAGTAGCCGAGCATCACGTTCTCGCCGCGCAGCCAGACCTCCCCGTCGACGCCGACCGCTACCTGTGCGCCAGTCTGGTCGACCACCCGTACCTCGATTCCCGGGACGGCGGGGCCGGTGGTATCGGCGACGTGACGAGGGTCCTCGTGGGGTCGGGACTGGGTGGCGACGAGGCACTCGGTGAGGCCATAGGCCTGGCCGACCTGGTCGAATCCGAGCACGTCGAGCATCTGCTCGAAGAGTGTCTCGGGGACGGTGGCCGCCCCGGCGATCGCGAACCGCAGCGAGGACAGATCGAAGTCGGCCCGACGCGGATGGTTGATCAGGGTGATGAAGATCGTGGGCGGCCCCGGAAGAACCGTGATCCGCTCGCGTTCCACCTGAGCCATCAGCGCCTCGGGGTCGAACGTGATGACCGGGTGGATGGCAGCGCCTGCCGACAGAGCGGCAATGATCCCTGCCTTGTAGCCGAAACCGTGGAAGAACGGGTTCACGATCGCGTACCGGTCGGACTCGCTGAGCCCAGCGCCCTGCGCCCAGATCTGGGCAACACCCAGCGTCTGCCGGTGGGCGCTCATCACACCCTTGGGTACCCCCGTCGTACCCGAGGTGAACATCAGGTCGCACATCGTGTCAGGAGTGAGTGTGGCCTCGGCCGCTGCCAGGTCCTCGGCGGTGATCTGCTCGGCATCGGCCATGAAGTCCTCCCAGCCCGTGACTCCGTCGACTGTGCCGCCATCGAGGTCGACGATCGTGCGAAGGTGTGGAAGGTCGGGCGTGGTCCCGGTCGCGGACTCTCGCAGCATCGACAGATAGTCGTTGCCGAGAAAGCCGTTCGCGACGACCAATGACACTGCACGTGACCGCTCGAGAATGGTCCGTGCTTCCTGGCCGCGGTATCGCGTGTTCAGCGGCACGAGGACCGCGCCGGCCAGTTGAGCTCCCAGCATCGCGAGGATGAACTCGGACCGGTTGGGCGCCCAGATCGCCACGCGGTCACCGGGGCGCACCCCGGTGGCGAGGTGGGCGCGGGCGGTACGGCGTACGTCGTCAGCGAGTTCGGCGTAGGTCCAGGTGCGCGCGCCCTCGACGAGGGCCAAGCGATCGCCGAAGTTTCGTTCGCCCTCGTCGATCAGCTCGGAGATGGTGCGTGGGGTGGAGGCAGGTGTCATCAGCCGGCGATGTTCTCGATGCCGGTGGTGTCCAGCTTCGCCACGCTGAACGCGGCGTACGTCTGGCTCGGCGAGCGTCCCTGGAAGTACGGCGTCAGCTGGGCGTCGAGCTCGTCGACCGTGAATGTGCCGTCGGCCGCGACGAACTTGTTCTCGACCGTCGGCGCGGCCATCAGAGCTACCATGTCGCCGTACACCACGAAGACCTGGCCGCTGATGCTGGCAGCAGCGGGGGAGCAGAGGTACCCGACGAACGAGGCGACCCGCTCCGGCGCGAGGATGTCGAGACGCTGGGTGTCGGCGTCCTCGGCGAAGACTTGGGCGGTCATGTCCGTGCGGGCGCGAGGACAGATTGCGTTGACGGTCACGCCGTAGCGCTCCAGGCCGCGCGAGGTAGACAGAGTCAGCGCCACGATGCCAGCCTTGGCCGCAGCGTAGTTCGACTGTCCGGCCGCGCCGAACAGGAACGCCTCGGAGGCTGTATTGACGATCCGCCCGAAAACCGGGCCACCAGCGGCCTTCGAGGCCGATCGGAAGTAGGCGGCGGCGGCGCGCGAGACGGCGGCGTGGCCCTTGAGATGGACCTGGATCACGTCGTCCCACTGCTTCTCGGACATGTTGAAGAGCATCGTGTCGCGCGTGATGCCGGCGTTGTTGACGACGATGTCGAGAGCGCCGAAGGTGTCGACGGCGGCGTCGACGAGCTGCTGACCCGTCGCCCAGGTGCCTACGTCGCCCTTGACGGCCGTCGCCCTGCCGCCCAGCGACTCGATCTCGGCGACGGCCTGGTCGGCCGCGTCGCCCATGTCGTTGACGACCACGTTCGCGCCCAGCGCGCCCAGTGCCAGCGCTTCGGCCCGCCCGAGACCGGCACCCGCGCCGGTGACGATGGCGGTACGGCCGGTGAGGTCGGTGTTGCCCACGATTCGCTCCTTCGGTTGGTCCGGGCCGCCCGGTTCGAGCCCGTCGGCCCCGGCGACGATAGGTAGGTCGCCGACGAGTGCGCGATGGCCTCTCCCACTCACCGGGTGCTCCGGCCCGGTGAGCGGGAGAGCGGTTCGACCGGTGTCAAGCGCCTCAGCAGGATGCAGCTCAGATGCGGGACAGCGGACCGCTGTCCTCCCGGGCCGCGTCGCGATGAAGGACCACGACTCCGGCCTCGAACGAAGGGAACTCCATGGCGTACAAGATCGACATGACCGATCAGGTGGTGTTGGTGACCGGCGGTGCCAAGGGCGTCGGGGACGGCATCGTGCAGGTCTACCTGGAGGCCGGTGCCACGGTGGAGATCTGTGGCCGCAGCACGCCCATGCGGCTGCGTGAGGTCGACGGTCGGACGCCGCACTTCTCGCCGGTCGACGTACGTGAGGCCGACCAGGTCAAGGGGTGGGTCGATGACATCGGCCGCCGCCGAGGGAGGATCGACGTCGTCCTCAACAACGCGGGCGGTGCGCCGTACTCAGCGTTCAGCACCGCCTCGCCGCGGTTCCATGCCAAGGTCAACGACCTCAACTTCATGTCGGCGGCGTACGTCGCTCTGGCCGCCCACCCGCACTTGGTCGAGTCCCACGGCTCGATGGTCAACATCACCTCCATCTCCGCCCGCAGACCCAGCCCGGGAACCGCGGTGTACGGCGCGGCGAAGGCTGCGCTGGAGAGTCTGACCACGAGTCTCGCAGTCGAATGGGCGCCCGAGGTTCGAGTGAACGCCGTGAGCTCTGGCCTGGTCGAGACGCCAGGATCGGCTGACCACTACGGTGACGCCGCGCAGGTCGCACGGGTCGCCGCCACCATTCCTCGGGGCGTCTTCGCCTCGCCACCGGACATAGGACGGGCATGCCTGTTCCTCTCGTCAGATTGGGCGCGCCACGTCACCGGTGCGGTGCTCAACGTCGATGGAGGTGGCGAATGGCCAGCCTTCCTCCAGCACACCCCCAATCGCGACGAGGTGCGCTCGTGAAAGCCCTCCCTGGAGCCGGTGCGAGCGCCGGCGACTGGCTCGGAGCGACAGTCGGCGAGCGTACGGTCGCCTGGTCAGATCGTGACCCGATCCTCTTCGCGCTCGCCGTCGGTGCGCGGCCCGATGAGCTCGACCTGGTCTTCGAGGACCGGCTGAGGGTGCTCCCCGGCTTCGCTCTCACGCTTGCCCAATGGGCTCCGGACGTACTCGGCTCGGCCGGAGCCTGGGACACGAGCACCGCGTTGCACGGCGCTCAGGCGTTGACGGTCCTGGAGCCGCTCCCGGCCACCGGAGAGATCACGATGACAGCGCGAGTCACCGGCGTCTGGGACAAGGGCGCGGCAGCCGTCTACGACCTCGCCGTCGAGAGCGACTTCTTCGTCGCCACGTGGTCGTTGTTCGCTCCCGGACGCGGCGGGTTCGGTGGCGATCGAGGCCCTGGTCGCGCCATCGCGCCGGAAGGCGATCCGGCGTGGAGCGCCCACTTCACAACAGGTGACAACGCGGCCTTGCTCTATCGGCTGCTCGGAGACCGTCACCACATCCATGTCGACCCGGCAGCGGCAGCGGCCATCGACCAGCCACGTCCGATCCTGCACGGACTCGCCACCTTGTCGGCCGCGTCACTCGTCGCCGCGCGGGAGACCGACGTCCACCCAGCCGACCTGACACAGCTCGGGGGGCGTTTCGCCTCGGCCGTCTTCCCGGGCGAGGCGCTGGTCGTCCGCGGCTGGGAAGACGGTGCGCTGGAGGTTGCCACCGAGCGTGGGCCGGCCATCACCTCGGCACGGGCGGTGTTCGGCTGATTCCGCTGAGCAGGAGCGCCCGGGCCGAACCCGGCACCACCCGCCATCATGACCGCGGGATCGTGCCGCGCGGTCCGTGATGAGGAGGGTGAGATGGGTTCGCTGACGGGGCAGGTCGCGCTGGTGACCGGAGCCGGGCAAGGAGTCGGGCAGGGCATCGCACTGGCGCTGGCGACCGAGGGCGCTGACGTCGCCGTGGTCGGCCGTACGGCCACCAAGCTCGAGAAGACCTGCGAATTGCTGCGCGACCGTGGTGTGCGCGCCGAGCCGTTCGTCTGCGACATCGTCGAGACCGGCACGATCCCGGCCACGGTCGCCCATGTGGTCGAGACGATGGGTGGTGTCGACATCCTGGTCAACAACGCCTACTCCGGCGCCTACGGCCCGCTGCTCACGATCGACGACGACGCCGTCGAGCGGAGCTTTGCGTCGGGCCCGTTCGCGACGCTGGCCTTCATGAAGGCCTGCCACCCGCACTTCGTCACCCGCGGGGGCGGCCACATCGTCAACCTGGTCACCTCCGCCATGGTGCGCTGGGATCCGACGACGTACGGCGTCTACGCCGCCGCCAAGCAGGCCGTCCGTGCGCTCACCCGGACGGCGGCCGTCGAGTGGGCCCGAGACGGCATCCGGGCGAACAGTATCGCGCCGCACGCACTCTCACCCGGGCTGAAGTGGTGGACCGAGCAGAACCCCGAGGAGGCGGCGGAGTTCGTCGCCGCCATCCCCATGGGCCGGATCGGGGACTGCGAGCAGGACATCGGCCGCGCCGTCGTCGCCCTGGTGGGCAGCGACCTTCGCTACCTCACGGGCGCGACGATCCCACTCGATGGCGGCCAGGCGTTCTTCGGTTGATCCTCGACGGCAACAAGACTGTGCCGCCCCTACCTCAGGTGGGGGGCGGCACAGTCGTCTCAGGTCACGCCCAGCGGGCGGCGTATCGGTGGATCGCGTCGGTGACCCGCTCGACGTGGACGTCGGTGAGACCGTGGCTCATCCCGAGGCTCATGCCGCGCTCGAAGACCGCGTCGGCGTTGGGCAGCCCGTCCTCAGGGAGCCGGTGGTCGATGCCGGCCATCATCGGGTGGCGGGTCACGTTGCCGCTCCACACGGTGCGGGTGTCGATGCCGTCGGCCTCGATCGCCTCCTGCAGGTCGCTGCGGGAGAACGGCGCGTCGGCGTTGACGAGCACCGGGTAGCACAGCCAGGCGGTGTCGAGATCGGGAAGCTCGACGGGGGTGGTGAAGAGCTCCGGATACGCCCCGAAAGCGGCCGTGTAGGCCGCGAAGGTCTTCTTGCGGCGTTCGTAGTTGGCGGCGAGCTTGTTCAGCTGGACGACCCCGTAGGCGGCGCCCAGCTCGGAGGGCTCGAAGTTCCACGCCAGAGTGTCGAAGATGAAGTCGTTGTCGTAGTCGACCCCGTCGAGCTGCTCGCGGAAGACCCGGTTGCCGCCGTTCCCGAACAGGTTGGGCTCCGAGCGGCGGCCCCAGCGACGCAGCAGCAGCGCCTTGTCGCGGTCGGCGACGTCGTCGGTCATCACCATGCCGCCGGTCCCGGCGCAGGTGATGATGTGGGCCATCGCAAAGCTGGTGCAGCTGTAGTCGGCCCGGGCTCCGGTCGGGGTGCCGCGCAGGGTCGCGCCAAGCGCGTCGCAGGTGTCCTCGATGACCTTGAGACCGTGCCGGTCGGCGATGTCGCGGACGACGTCCCAGTCGGGTGCGTTGCCGGCCAGGTTCGGTAGCAGGATCGCGCCGGTTCGCTCGGTGACCAGCCCTTCGATCTTGGCCGCGTCGGCGTTGAACGTGGCCGGCTCGACGTCGACGAAGACCGGCACCAGGTCGGCGCGCGCCAGCGGGGCCACGTCGGTCGAGAAGGTGAGCGGCGAGGTGATGACCTCGCTGCCCGCGGGCAGGCCGAGCAGCTCGACGGCGACGTAGAGCGCCGAGGAACCGGAGTTGCACATCACGCCGTACGCCTTGCCGCTCAGCTCGGCGACGCGCGTCTCCATCTCGGCGACGGACGGACCGATCCGCAGGCCCTGGTGACCCCGGTTCAAGACGTCGAGGACGGCCTGGATCTCTTCTTCCCCGTGCGTTGCTCGGGCGTAGGTGATGCGTTCGGTCATGTAGGTCTCCTCGTCAGTTGGGATGGGTCTCACAGGTCGCGGGCGACTCGCCAGGCCGAGTGGATGGCGCCCTGGATGTAGCCGACCTCCCCGGCGTCGCCGACGACGTGGACCTCCAGGCCGCGGGCGTGGAGGTCGTCCGCCAGCGGTGCGCCGGACTCGACGTAGGACGCCACCACGACGAGGTCGGCGCGGACGACGGCGAGCTCGTCGCCGACCCGGTAGTGCACCTGAGTCGGGGTGATCTCGACGACCTCGGCGTCGCGATGGATCGTCACGCCGTGCTCGGTGGCCTTGCGGACGGCGGTCCAACGGCGCGGGATCGCCATCGGCAGCCCGGCCTGGGAGCCGTGCTCGAGGACGGTGACGTTCTTGCGGCGCTCGGCGAGGAACTCGGCGAGCTCGAGGCCGACGAGCGTGCCGCCGATGACGACGACGTCCTTGCCGATCGGCAGCACCTTGCGGGTCAGCTCCCGGATCCGGTCCGGGTCACGGGTCAGCCCGCTCAGCCGGCCGGCCTTGCCGAGCAGGCGCAGCGTACGGCTGCCGGAGTCGGCCTCGCCGGTGATCAGGCCGCGCAGGCTATCGCCGGTGTGGACGTGAGGGAGGTCTGCGCCGCGGACCGAGGGGACGCCGCGGTGGGCGCCGGTCGCGAGGACGACGGTGTCGGGGGCGAGCGCTGCTATCGCGGCGGCGTCGACGGCCTCGCCGAGGCGTACGCCAACACCGAGGCGCGCGACCTCGTGCTCCAGCCAGGCCAGCAGAGGACCGTTTGCGGGGGTGGTGAGCTGGGAGAACCAGGCCGAGCCGCCCAGCCGGTCGCCCCTCTCCACGAGGGTGACCCGGTGTCCGCGCTCGGCGGCCACCCGGGCGGCCTCCATGCCTCCGGGTCCGCCGCCGACCACGACGACGTGGCGTCGCGCGGCGAGCGTCGGGAAGGGCAGCAGCGTCTCGTTGCCGAGGGCCGGGTTGACCGCGCAGACCGGGACGCCGTCCCAGAAGTTCTGCTCGACGCAGACGTAGCAGTTGATGCATGGGCGCACCTGTGCTGCCCGGCCGTCGCGCAGCTTGCCGACCAGCTCGGGGTCGGCCAGCAGTTGGCGGCCCATCGCCACGAAGTCGGCGCCGCCACTGGCGATCAGCTCCTCGCCGACGGCCGGGAGCACCCGACCGACCGCGATCACCGGGATGGTGACGGCGTCCTTCACGGCGCGGGCCAGGTCGACGTACGCCCCGACCTGGTTGGGCAACGGGCCGTCGGTGAAGTCGCGGAACGGGTTGCGGGCCCAGCCGGTCACATGGATCGCGTCGGCGCCGGCTTTCTCGAACAGGCGGGCCGCGGCGCCGGCCTCCTCGGTGGTGAGCGAACCCTCCTCGCCGTACTCCTTGCCGGCGACGCGGACCAGGATCGCCAGGCTGTCGCCGACCTCGGCGCGCACGGCGCGGATGACCTCGCAGGCGAGCCGGGCGCGGTTCTCCAGCGAGCCACCCCATCGGTCGGTGCGGCGGTTGTCGGCGCGGCTGAGGAAGGTGCCGAGCACGTAGCCGTGGGCGGCATGGATCTCGAACGCGTCGGCGCCCGCCTGCTGAACCCGACGGGCGGCATCGGCGAACTGGCCGATCAGCCAGCCGATGTCCTCCTCGGTCGCCTCGTGGAAGGTCGGCGTCTTGCCCTCGGAGACTGCGGTCGCCATCGCGCCCAGCTCGGTCGGAGTGTTGTCGCGCAGAGCGGACATGTCGCGCTCATCGACCGGCACCGAGGGCACGAAGAGCGGACGCCCGTCGGCGGTGTCGACCTTCGACATCTTGCCGTGATGGGTCGCCTGGACGCAGAGTTTCGCGCCGCTGTGGTGGACGGCGTCCGCCAGCGCGCGCAGGCCCGGGATGAACCTGTCGTCGGAGAGACCGGGCTCCTTTCGGCTGGTCGCACCGATCGGGTACGCGACGGCGGCCGCCGAGGTGATCACCAGGCCGGTGCCGCCGGCGGCGCGGGCGGCGTAGTGGGCGATGTCCCCGGCCTCGATGACGCCCTCGTCGCAGAGGTTCATGTCCATCGCGGGCATCACCACGCGGTTGGCGAGGCTCATCGGGCCGATCGCTCCGGGGCTCAGCAGATGCTTGAAGGTCGGGTTGTCTGGCGAGGTCTGCACTTGGGCAGCGTGCCGCTCTTCCGGATCGTTGGCGTCGCCCGCGCCCGCTGATCGGGAGATGGGGCTCGGCGAATCGCGTGCGGGCGCGACAGTGGCGGGGATCATCCCCCCGAGCCTGGAGGTTTCATGACAGCCCAGCACGACCAGACTTACGACGAGAGCTACGACGTGGTCGTGGTCGGCTCAGGTGCCGGAGCCATGGCTGCCGCGGTGACCGCTGCCCGGAACGGTCTCAGCACGGTGGTGCTGGAGAAGTCGGCGCTCCTGGGAGGCACTTCGGCCTATTCCGGTGCCGCGGCCTGGCTGCCGGGCAACGACGCCACCCGCCGGGCCGGGTCGGCGGACTCGACCGAGTCGGGGAGGGCGTACCTGCGGGCGTTGCTGGGCGAGAACGAGCTGGACCGCCAGGAGGCGTTCCTCGAGGCGGCTCCGGCCGTGGTGGCCGAGCTCGAGGCCGAGCCGGCGATCGAGTTGGCCGCGCAGGCCTTTCCCGACTACTTCGAGGCGCCCGGACGGGTCCCGGGCGGTCGCTCGATCGTGCCGCGTCCGCTGGCGCAGGATCTGCTGCCAGCTGGTCTGGCCGAGCTCATACGTCCCGCCGTCGACCGCGATCGCGCCGGCCTCGGCCACGATCCCGACCAGCCGCTGGTCGGCGGTCGCGCGCTGATCGGACGGATGCTGCACGCCCTCCACGACAACGGCGGGACCGTGCGGACCGAGATGCCGATGACGGAGCTGATCACGACCGACGGCCGGGTGAGCGGCGTGGTCGTCTCGACCGTGGACATGCCGCGCCGCATCGCCGCGACGCGTGGGGTCCTGCTCGGCAGCGGCGGGTTCGAGCGCAACCAGGTCCTGCGGACGAAGTACGCCGTCCCGGGGGCTGCCGAGTGGGCGATGGCGCCGGCCGGCACCAACACGGGCGAGCCGATCGCGGCCGCCGTGGCGGTCGGCGCGACCACCGAGCTGATGCACGAGGGCTGGTGGTGCCCGGGCCTGGCCACCCCCGACGGCCAGGCCGCGTTCACCCTCGGCTTCCGCGGCGGCGTCATCGTCGACCAGCACGGCCGCCGGTTCGCGAACGAGTCGCTGCCCTACGACCAGATGGGCCGCCGGCTCTCCGCCGAACCCGACCGCATCCCGGCCTGGTTCGTCTTCGACTCGCGCTCGGGCGGTCTCGCGCCGGCGATCACGATGCCGGCTGCGCCGGCCGAGGAGCACCTTGCCGCGGGAACCTGGGTCCGGGCCGACTCGCTCGCCTCGCTCGCTTCGAGCACCGGCCTCCCGGCGGATGCGCTTCAGGAGACCGTCGCCCGGTTCAATCGTTTCGCCACAGCCGGTGTCGATGCGGACTTCGGTCGTGGTGAGGACGAGTACGACCGGTTCTTCGCCGTCGGCGAGGGACCCAACGCGGCGCTCGTCCCGCTCGACCAGCCGCCGTTCCACGCCGCCAGGATGGTGCTCGCGGACCTCGGTACCAAGGGCGGGTTACGCACCGACGTGGACGCCCGGGTGCTGGGCGCCGACGACCGCCCTGTCGAGGGGCTCTACGCCACCGGCAACGCGAGCGCCTCGCTCTCAGGGCCCTGCTACCCCGGTCCGGGCGTGCCTATCGGGACGGCGATGGCATTCGGCTGGCGCGCGGTCCAGGACATGTTGCGCTGACGCGAAGGCGTACGTCCGCTGGGCGGGAGGACACCTCGCGCCGATCGGCAGTGAGACACATCATGGACCAAGCGCTTGCTCAATTACGCCCAGGTGGAGGACGATCGATGGAAGAGCTCGAGGCCCGATTCGGGCAGTTCGTCGGCGAGGTGGCCGAACCGCCCCGGGTGTCGCGGTACGCCGTCAACGAGGCGATGATCCGTAACTGGGTCGAGGCCCACGACGACCTCAACCCTGTCTACGTCGACGTCGACGCCGCCCGCGCCACCGGCCGCGAGGACGTCATCTGCCCGCCGGCGATGGTCACGACCTGGGTGATGCAGGGCTACCGTCGCTGGCGTCAGGTCCAGGCGCTGCGTGCCGACGGGGTGCAGGAGGACCACGCGTACTCCAGGCTCCTCGCCCTCCTCGACGAGCACGGCTTCACGTCCGTGGTTGCGACCGCCCAGGAGCAGGAGTACGTCCGCGAGATGACCCCCGGGACCCGGTTGACCTGCCACTTCGCCATCGAGGACATCTCGCCGATCAAGCGCACCGGCCTCGGCAACGGCTGCTTCATCACCCTGCGCAAGCGCTACCTCGACCAGGAGGACCAGCTCCTCGTGGACGAGAAGTTCGTGATCCTCCGCTTCGACCCCACCACCAAGGACGCCCCGAAGGAGCCCGCAGCATGACCGCCGACGCACCTCAGGAGCGGCGTACGGCCGTCCCCGGCCTGACCGTCACCCAGGACAACGAGTTCTTCTTCGCCGCGGCCCGCGAGGGACGCCTGGAGATCCAGCGGTGCAGCGACTGCCAGACCCTGCGGCACCCGCCGTCGCCGTCGTGCGCATCGTGCCGCTCGTTCGCGTGGGACACGGTGACCGCGGGCGGCCGGTGCAGGCTGCACAGCTGGACCGTGATCCACCACCCGCAGGACCCCGCGTTCACCTACCCGCTGGCGGTCGGGCTCGTGGACCTCGAGGAGGGCACCCGCCTGGTCGCCGACATCAGCGGCGTCGACCACGCCGACCTGCGTCCGGGCCTGGAGCTCGAGGTCGGGTTCGCCGAGCACGCCCACGGCGAGATGCTGCCGCAGCTGCGTCCGGCCGGAGGTGCCGAGTGAGCCTCGACCTCGCGACCGTGGTAGTCGGTGACGACCTGCCCGAGCTGGTCCTGCCGCTGGACCGGACCACCATCGTGGCCACCGCGATCGCCAGTCAGGACTTCGAGGACGTCCACCATGACCCGGCCAAGGCCAACGACCGCGGTACGCCCGACATCTTCATGTCGATCAACTCCACCAACGGCTTCCTGGATCGCTACGTGACCGACCTGTTCGGTCCGGCGACCCGGATCCGCAAGGTCGCATTGCGACTCGGCGTACCCAACTTCCCCGGCGACACGATGACGTTCTCCGGCGAGGTCACCGAGGTCACCGCCACCGCGGTCGTGCTGAAGATCGCCGGTCGCAACGCCCGCGGTGCCCACGTCACCGCCGCCGTCACCCTTGACCAGCCTCTCGACCAGCCCAACGGAGGAAACCAGTGAGCAGCAACTTCTCCGGCGGCGCCGCGATCGCCGGTATCGGCGCGACCGAGTTCTCCAAGAAGTCCGGACGCAGCGAGTGGCAGCTGGCCTGCGAGTCGGTGCTCGCGGCGCTCGAGGACGCCCAGATCGACGTCGAAGAGGTCGACGGGTTCGCGCTGTTCACCATGGAGACCAACCCGGAGATCGCGGTCGCCCGTGCCCTCGGTATCCCGGAGCTGAAGTTCTTCAGCCGGATCCCGCACGGAGGTGGCGGCGCCTGCGCCCCGGTCCAGCAGGCCGCCCTCGCGGTCACTTCGGGCGTCGCCGACGTCGTCGTGGTCTACCGCGCGTTCAACGAGCGCTCCGGGCACCGCTTCGGCCAGGGCCCACCACCGTTCGCCTACACCGCGAACACCGACCAGGAGTACCGCAACTGGATCAACCCCTACGGCCTGCTCACGCCGGCCCAGCAGGAGGCGTTCCTGGCGCGGCTCTACATGGAGAAGTACGGCGCGACCAGCGCAGACTTCGGCCAGATCTCTGTGCTCTCCCGCAAGCACGCCGCGAACAACCCGAAGGCGTGGTTCTACGAGCGACCGATCACCATCGAGGACCACCAGGAGTCCCGGCTGATCGCCGACCCGCTGCGCCTGCTCGACTGCTGTCAGGAGAGCGACGGCGGCCAGGCGCTGGTCATCGTCAGCGCCGAGCGTGCTCGCGACCTCCCGCACCCGCCGGCCATCATCACCGGCGCCGCGCAGGGCGTCGGCCCGCAGCAGATCTCGATGAGCAGCTACTACCGAGACGATATCGACAAGATGCCCGAGGTGGAGCTGGTCGCCCGGCAGCTGTGGCATCAGGCCGGCATCGGCCCCGACGACATCGACGCCGCGATCCTCTACGACGCGTTCACCCCGATGGTGCTGCTGCAGCTGGAGGAGTACGGCTTCTGTGGCCGTGGTGAGGCCCGGCACTTCATCGCCGACGGCAACCTCGAGGTCGACGGCCGGCTGCCGGTCAACACCAACGGCGGGCAGCTCGGCGAGGGCTACATCCACGGTGTCAACGGGATCGCCGAGGGTGTGCGCCTGATCAGGGGGACCTCGGTCAACCAGCCCACCAAGACGCTCGACAACGTGCTGGTGACCGGCGGCTCGCCGGTCCCGCACTCGGCGATCGTCCTGTCCGCGGACCGCTGAGGGAGGACCTCGTCATGAAGCGACTCGACCGCCGCCGTGCCCTGGTGACCGGTGCCAGCCGGGGCATCGGTGCCGGCATCGCCGAACGCCTCGCCGCCGAGGGCGCCGACGTCGTAATCGTCGCCCGCACCGCCGAGCCCGGTGGCAGCCACCTCGGCGGCAGCCTCGCGGAGACGGCGCAGCGGGTCGCGGCGTACGGCACCCGGGTTGAGTCGTACGCCGCCGATCTCGCCGACGAGCTCAGCCGGGCCACGATCGTGCCGGCCGCCGAGGAGCTTCTCGGCGGGCCGGTCGACATCCTGGTCAACAATGCGGCGGCCGCGATCTATCAGCCGCTGGCCGACTTCCCGCTGCGCCGTCGCCGGGTGACCTTCGAGGCCAACGTGCACGCGCCGCTCGACCTGATCCAGGCAGTGCTTCCGGGCATGCGGACTGCGGGGGAGGGTTGGATCGTCAACGTCTCCAGCGCGTCCGCCCGCCACGTCGACGGCCCGCCGTTCGAGCTGGTCGAGCCTGGCACCGACCTCGCGGTGTACGCCGCCTCGAAGGCCGCTCTCAACCGGATCACCAACGGGCTCGGGGCCGAGCTGTTCGGCACCGGGATCCGGGTCAACACGATCCAGCCGCGCGCCGCCGTCCTCAGCGAGGGCGCGGCCCTGCTGGTCGGCGACACCATCCGTCCCGACCAGGTCGAGTCACTGGAAGAGATGGTCGAAGGCGTGCTCGCGCTGTGCCACTGCCCGGCGGACGTCACCGGCCGCATCACCGTGAGCCGCGACCTGATCCACGACCTGGACCTCACCGTCCACGGCCTCGACGGCCGCCCGCTGCCCACCCCGCTCGAAGGAGCCACCGCATGAACCCCGTGATCGTCGACGCTGCCAGAACCCCGTTCGGAAAGCGCGAGGGCTGGCTCTCCGGCGTCCACGCCGCCGAGCTGTTGGGTTACGCCCAGCGCGGCGTCCTCGACCGCACCGGCGTCGACCCCACGCTGGTCGAGCAGGCCATCGGCGGATGCGTCACCCCGATCGGCGAGCAGTTCGGGAACATCACCAGGACGTCCTGGGTGCACGCCAAGCTGCCGACGGCGACCGGCACCACGACGATCGACGCGCAGTGCGGCACCGCCGCCCAGGCGGTCAGCCTGGTGGCCGGGCAGATCGCGATCGGCTCGCTCGAGGTCGGTATCGCCTGCGGCGTCGAGCTGATGTCGCGGGTGCCGCTGACGTACAAGGTCGGCAAGGGGCTGGGCACCCCTCGGCCGGAGAGCTGGTCGGTGACGAACCCGGACCAGTACACCGCAGCCGACCGGATCGCGGTGCGCCGTGGCTTCGACCGCGAGGACCTCGATGCCTTCGGCGTACGTTCCCAAGAACGCGCTGCCGCGGCCTGGGACGCCGGGGTGTTCGACGGCCAGATCGTCCCCGTCGCGACCCCGGACGGCGGCCAGGTCGTCCGTGACCAGGGCCTGCGCGAGTCCACGTTGGAAGGCCTGGCCCGCCTGAAACCGGTCAAGGAAGGTGGCCTCCACACCGCGGGCTCGTCCTCGCAGGTCTCCGACGGTGCCAGCGCCGCGCTGCTGATGTCCGAGCAGCGGGCCGGTGACCTGGGTCTGAAACCGAAGGCGCGGCTGCTCAACCAGTGCGTGATGGGCGGGGACCTGGAGTACATGCTCGACGCCCCGATCGAGGCTGCCGCCAAGGTGCTGGCCCGGGCCGGGATGACGATCGGCGACGTTGACGTCTTCGAGGTCAACGAGGCCTTCGCCGCGGTGCCGATGTCCTTCGCACGGGTCCACGGCGTCGACGCGGACCGGCTCAATCCCAACGGCGGTGCCATCGCCCTCGGCCACCCTGCCGGGGCCACCGGCATCCGGCTGATCGCCACCGCCCTCGCCGAGCTCGAGCGCCGCGACGCCAGCATCGCCATGGTTGCGATCTGCGCCTCGGCCGCCACCACGTGCCTCCTCCTGGAACGGCTCTGACATGCCTCTCGCCATCACCGACGACCACCGCGACCTGGCCGACTCCGTCGCCGCCTGGGCCCGCCGGACCGCCCCGATCGAGGCGATCCGCGCCCAGCTCGAAGACCTCGCCGCCGGCAAGCGCCCCGACGCCTGGGACGCGCTGGTGCGGCAGGGTCTGCACGCCATCCACCTCCCCGAGGAGGAGGGTGGCGCCGGGGCCGGTCTGATGGAGCTCGCCGTCGTCGCCGAGCAGCTCGGCCGCGCCCTGCACCCCGGACCGTTCCTGGCCACCGTCCGGGCCAGCGGCGCCGTCGCCGCGGCCCCGGCCGGCCTGGTCCGGTCCTGGCTGCTGGAGCGTTTCGCCGAAGGTGCCACCGGCGCGCTGGTCGACGGAGCGGGCATCACGGCCAAGGCGTACGACGGGGGCTGGGCCCTCTCCGGCAGAAGTCTGCCCGTGCTCGGACTGCCTGGAGCCGAGATCGTCGTGGTCCGCGCGGCCACGGTCACCGGGAAGACGGTCTGGTGTTCGTTGACGCCCGCCGCCGGCGAGGTCCTCGTCGAGCCTGCCACCGACCTGACCCGCCCGGTCGGCCGGCTGGTCCTCGACGACCACCAGGTCGAGGCGAGCGCGGTACTGCCCGGGCCGAGCTACGACAGCGTCGACCTGATCACCGCCGCGCTGCTGGCCGCCGACGCGGCCGGGGTGGCCCGCTGGTTCGTCGACACGATCGTGGAGTACGCCGGCACCCGCCAGCAGTTCGGCGTCCCGGTCGGCAGCTTCCAGGCCGTGCAGCACAAGATCGCGTTGATGCTGGTCAGGGCTGAGATGATCGGCGCCGCGGCCTGGGACGCCGCGCGGGCCGCCGCCGACACTCCGGACCAGCAGCGGCTCGCCGCCGCACAGGTGGGGCTGACCGCTCTGCCCGCCGCGGTCGACGTGGCTCGGGAGGGGGTCTTGCTCTTCGGTGGCATCGGCTTCACCTGGGAGCACGACGCCCACCTCTACTGGCGCCGGGCGATCAGCCTGGCTGCCGTCCTCGGGGATGAGAGCCGGTGGGCGGCCCGGCTCGGCGAGGTGGCGCTCGAGACCGAGCGCGACTTCGGCTTCGTGGCCGAGGACGCGCTGCCCGAGCTGCGAGCCGAGCTGGCCACGATCCTCGATGTCGTGCTGGAACTGCCAGACGACGGCGTACCTGCCTCCGGGTGGGCGCCGTCGCGGGGCGGTCGTCGTCAGGAGCATCTCGCTGACGCACGCTTGGTGGCCCCGCACTATCCGGCGCCGTGGGGGCGGGCGGCCGGGCCGGAGGAGCAAGCCGTCATCGCCCAGGAGTTCGCCCGCCGGGCGCTCGCGCAGCCCTCGACGGTGATCGGCGAGTGGGTACTGCCCACCCTGCTCGTGCACGGCACGACCGAGCAGCAGCAGCGCTTCGTCGACCTGACCCTGCGCGGCGAGATCTTCTGGTGTCAGCTCTTCTCCGAGCCCGGCGCCGGCTCCGACCTCGCCGCCCTGTCCACCCGGGCACGCAAGGTCGAGGGCGGCTGGGTGATCAGCGGCCAGAAGGTGTGGAACTCGATGGCCGCCGAAGCCGACTGGGGGGTCTGCCTGGCGCGCACCGACCCCGACGTCTCCAAGCACGCCGGCATCTCCTACTTTCTGATCGACATGCGCAGCCAGGGCATCGACGTACGTCCGCTGCGCCAGGCGACCGGTCTCTCGGAGTTCAACGAGGTCTTCCTCGACGACGTCTTCGTGCCCGACGACTGCCTGGTCGCCGAGCCCGGCGCCGGCTGGCGGCTGGCCGTCACCACGCTCGCCAACGAGCGGCTCAGCATGGGCGCGCGGCTCAGCCACGGCTCCAGCGACCTGGTGCGCTCCGTGCTCGCCTCTGGCGCTCACGAAGCCGACAGGGATGCCGTCGTCGAGGTGCTCGGCCGCTGCGTCGGCCGGGAGATGGCACTCTCCGCGCTCAACCTGCGCTCCGTCCTTGCCCGGATCGACGGCCTCGAGCTCGGTGCCGAGATCAGTGTGCAGAAGGTCTGCAACGCGATCGCGCAGCGCGACAACTCCCGCGACCTGCTCCGCGTGCTGGGCCGGCACGCGCTGATCGCCGTGCCCCCGACCGGCAAGCACACCGACGACCCCGTCATCGACCACATCGGCCTGCCCGCCGTGCTCGTCGGCGGCGGCACCCTCGAGATCCAGCTCAACGTCATCGCCCACCGGGTGCTCCGGCTCCCGCGCTGACACCCATCACCGACTGCAAGGAACCGCGACCATGTACCCCGAGCTCTCCGACAGCTCCAAGGCCCTGCGCGCCGAGCTGCGCGCCTACTTCGCCGCCACCATCAACGACGAGGACCGCGCGGCGCTGGCCGAGCAGACCGAGGGCGGCCCAGTGTTCGACCGGGTCCTGCGCCAGATGGGCAAGGACGGCTGGCTCGGCCTCGGCTTCCCGACCGAGTACGGCGGCCGCGGCGAGGACCCTGAGGCTCTCTACGTCTTCTACGACGAGGCGTTGCGCGCCGGCGCCCCGCTCTCGCTGGTCACCCTCAACACCGTCGCGCCGACGCTCATGAAGCACGGCTCGCAGGAGCAGAAGGACTTCTTCCTCCCCAAGATCCTGCTCGGCGAGCTGATGTTCGCGATCGGCTATACCGAGCCCGGCGCCGGGACCGACCTGGCCAGCCTGCAGACCCGCGCCCGGATCGACGGCGACGAACTGGTCATCAACGGCAACAAGATCTTCACCAGTGCCGGCGTCTACGCCGACTGGGTCTGGCTCGCGGTCCGCACCGACCCCGACGCGCCGCGCCACCAGGGCATCTCCGTCGTGCTCGTACCGACCTCCAGCCCCGGCTTCTCGGTCACCGAGATCCACACCGTGGGCGGGATCAGCACCTCGGCGACCTACTACGAGGACGTACGCGTCCCGCTGAGCAACGTCGTCGGCGGGCTCAACCAGGGCTGGAGGCTGATGACCAGCCAGCTCAACCACGAGCGGGTCGCGTTGGCCGCCCGCGGTGGCATCGCCAACCAGATGTACGACGCGGTGCTGGCATGGGCGCAGGCTGAGAAGTTGGGAGCCGGGACCCTCTACGACGTTCCTTGGGTGCGCAGCGCGCTGGCCGAGACGTACGCGCTGCTCAGCGCGGCCGACCTGATGAATCTGCGCCTGGTCTCCGACGTCGCCGCCAACACGCTCGGACCAGGCGACTCCGCCGCGGCCAAGATCTTCGGCACCGAGGCGGTCGTGACGGCTTACGGCCGGCTGCAACAGGTGCTCGGCGCCGCCGGCCTGCTCCGCCAGGGCTCGCCGGGTGCCGCGATCGAGGGCCGGGTCGAGTCGCTCGGCCGGCGTGCCCAGAACAACACCTTCGGCGGCGGCACCAACGAGGTGATGCGTGAGATCGTCGCGGCCAAGACGCTGGCCATGACGCTCGGCGCCCGCCGCAAGGAGACCCCGCAGGCCCCCACGACCGACGAGAAGAACGGGAACTGAGATGGACTTCGACCTCACCGAGGACCACGCCGAGGTCCGCGACCTCGCCGCGCAGATCCTGGGCGACCTCACCCAGGTGGAGCGCGTCGTCGACGTCGAGCGCAACCATGGTGGCTTCGACGCGAAGCTGTGGGAGACCCTCGCCTCCTCCGGCCTGATCGGCATCGCCGTGCCCGAGGACAAGGGCGGCGCCGGGCTCGGCATGGGCGGCCTGGTCGCCCTGTTGGAGCAGCAGGGGCGCCACGTCGCGCCCGTGCCGCTGTGGTCGGTCGTCGCCGGTGCGGCCCTGCCACTTGCCGAGTTCGGGTCGCCCACCCAGGTCGAGCGCTGGCTCGGCCCGGTCGTCGAGGGCACGCAGATCGTGACCGGAGCCTTCGACGCCGCCCCCGGCCAGGTCGCTCGGCTGACCGGGCTCCGGGTCGACGGCGGGCTGCGGGTGACCGGTGAGCTGCCGCAGGTGCCGGCCGCGCCGGTGGCGGCAGCGGCGGTCGTGCCGGTGGTGGTTGAGGACGGCGGCTTCCGGGTCGCGGTCGTCCCGTTCGACCGGGCCGGGGTCACGGTGGTCCAGGTCGCGACGACCAGCAACGAGAGCGCTGGAGCGGTCACCTTCGAGGACGTCGCGCTCACCGAGGACGACCTACTCCCCGCCGACGGGGCGACGGTCGCCGCCTGGACCCGGCGCCGGCTGCGGATCGCGCTCGCCGCAGTCGCGCTCGGCGTCTGCGAAGAGGACCTGCGGATCACCGCCGCCTACACCTCCGAACGGGTGCAGTTCGGTCGGCCGCTGTCGACCAACCAGGCTGTCGCGGTCCGCGCCGCCGACGCCTACCTCGACACCGAGGCGATCCGGCTCACCACGCTCAAGGCCGCCTGGCTGCTCGACAACCCTGACCAGGGCGGAGAGGAGGCGGCCGAGTCCGCGAGCCTGGTCGCCAAGTGGTGGGCCTCGGTCGGCGGCCTGCGGGTCGTGCTCGCCGGGCAGCACCTGCACGGCGGCATCGGCGCGGACATCGACTACCCGATCCATCGTTATTTCCTGTGGGGCCGCCAAGTCGCTTTCTCGCTCGGCAGCGGCGACGCGATCGCCGCGGAGCTCGGGGACGTACTGCCCACCGCGCCGCGCATCGGCGCGCCCGCCTGACCCCGACGCCACCAGGAGATCCCATGTCCCAGCCCGTCATCGTCGACGCGATCCGCACGCCGTACGGTCGCCGCGGAGGTGTCCTGTCCGGTCTGCACGCGGTCGACCTGCTCGGCCGTGCCCAGCGCGGCATCCTCGAGCGCACCGGCGTCGACCCCGCCGCCGTCGACGAGGTCATCGGTGGTTGCGTCACCCAGGCCGGGGAGCAGTCCGGCAACGTCGTCCGCTTCGGCTGGCTGCACGCCGGCCTGCCGGAGGAGGTCGGCTCGACCACCCTCGATGCCCAGTGCGGATCGGCCCAGCAGGCGGTCCACCTGGTCGCGGCGCAGATCGCCGCCGGGTTCGTCGACTCCGGCATCGCCTGCGGTGTCGAGGCCATGTCCCGGGTGCCGCTGCTCGCCAACCTCGGTGACGGCACGGTCGGCCGGCCCCGGCCCGACGACTGGACCATCGACCTGCCCGCCCAGTACGAGGCCGCCGACCGCATCGCGGAGCGCCGGGGTCTGACCCGGGAGGATCTCGACGCCTTCGGCCTGGCCTCGCAGCAGCGCGCCCGCGAGGCGTGGGACGAGGGCCGGTTCGCCCATCAGGTGATCGAGGTGAAGCTGGCCGACGGCACCGTCGTCTCACGGGACCAGGGTCTGCGCGAGACCAGCCTCGAGGCCCTCGCCCGGCTGGCGGCCATCCGCGAGGGTGGCCTGCACACCGCCGGAACCGCCTCCCAGATCTCCGACGGCGCGACCGCCGCGCTGCTGATGTCGGAGGAGCGGGCACGTGCCGAGGGCCTGCGTCCCCGCGGCCGGATCGTCGCTCAGACCCTGCTCGGCGCCGAGCCGCAGTTCCTCCTCGACGGCCCGGTCCGGGCAGGGGAGAAGCTGCTGGAGCGGACCGGGATGAGCATCAGCGACATCGACCTCTTCGAGGTCAACGAGGCTTTCGCCGCGGTGCCGCTCTCGTTCGCCCGCGTGCACGGCGTCGACCTCGACAAGCTCAACGTCAACGGCGGCGCGATCGCCCTCGGCCATCCGGTCGGCTCGACCGGCGTACGCCTGATCGCGACCGCGCTCGACGAGCTCGAGCGCCGCGACCGGCAGTTCGCGATGGTCGCGATCTGTGCCGGCGGTGCCCAGGTCACCGGCGCGATCATCGAGCGGATCTGACGCCCATGACCCTCGCCCCGGAGCACCCCGAGGATCTCGTCGAGGAGGTCGCCGCGCTGGCGGCGGCCACCCGCCGGCTGATGCTGGCCGCGGCCACCACTGACCTCGACGCCGACGAGCTGCGCGCCGCCCGGACCCGGATGGACGTGCTCACCGACGACCTCGGCCGCAGCCGCCGCTCCCGGGTCCTGCGCGCCGACTTCCACGCCCCGGCGCGAGCCCGCTCGGCCGGGCCGGACCGGCCGTTGCCGATCTTCCGGTTCAACCCGCAGGCGCTGCCGCTGTCAGTCCACTTCGACGGGGACACGGCGCGCGCGAGGACTGTTCCGAACGCGCTCTACGAAGGACCGCCGGACGCCGTGCACGGCGGGTTCCTCGCCCACCTGATGGACTGCATGCTCGGCACCCTCGTACAGACCACCGGGCGGAGGGCGGTCACCGCGACCCTCGACATGAGATATCTCGCCCGCACCCCGCTCGACCTCCCCGTCGACCTCGGGGCGCGGATCGTGGCGATCTCCGGCCGCAAGATCGTCGCCGAGTCCTGGGTCGAAGTCGACGAGGAGCGCACCGTCGAGGCGACCGGCCTGTTCGTCGAGCTCGAGGAGATCTCATGGGCTACGAGCTGACCGGCCTCGCGGGCAAGGTTGCGGTCGTCACCGGCGCCGGCCGGATGCGCTCGATCGGTCGGGCGCTGGCCGTCGAGCTCGCCCGGGCCGGCTGCGACGTGGTCGTCACCGGCACCGGGCGTCGTCCCGAGGACCGGCCCGCCGACGAGTTCGCCGCTGGCTGGCGCGACATCGAGTCCGTCGCCGACGAGGTCCGCGCGCTCGGTCGCCGGGCGCTGACGGTCGTGTGCGACATCGCCGTCCCCGAGGACGTACGCCTTCTGCTGGATCGAACGCTGACCGAGCTCGGCCGGGTGGACGTCGTCGTCAACAACGCCGCGGCATCGCGCGGACAGGACCGGGTCCCGCTCACGGACCTGCCGGTCGAAGCCTTCGACCGGGTGATGGCGGTCAACCTGCGGGGCACGTTCCTGATGACGCAGACCTTCGGGCGCCACCTGATCGCCCATGGCGAGGGCGGCAGCATCATCAACATCTCCTCGATCGGCGGGAAGCTGAGCGGCGCCGGGACCGGTGCGTACTCGGCCTCGAAGGCGGCGGTGCAGTCGCTGACGTCGTCGGCCGCCAAGGAGTTGGGCAGCCACGGGATCCGGGTCAACGCGGTATGCCCGGGCGTGACCGACACCGGGCGGCTCGACGACCAGGATCCGGAGACCTGGCGCGCCTACGTACGCGCCAACCTGCCCCTCGGCAGGAGCGGAGAACCCGGGGAGGTCGCGGCGGCGGTGGTCTTCCTCGCCAGCGACCAGGCCGCGTGGGTCACCGGGCAGGCGTGGAACGTCGACGGCGGACAGCTGACGATCAGGTGAGCACGATGCTCGAGACAGAGGACCGAAGGACGAGAGGAAACCATGATCACCCGTGACGAGGCAGTCGCCCTGTTGACCGCACCCGGGGCCCCTTTCGAGATCCGGACCGAGGACGTCCTGGGCGAGCCCATGGACGTCTACGCGAACCGGCAGCGGTCGCTGCGTGAGCTCCTGGAGCGCTCGCGCGCCCACGGCGATCGGGACTACCTGGTGACGACCGAGCGGCGGATCGGCTTCGCCGAGCACTACGACGAGGTCGCCGCCCTCGCCGAGGTGCTGCGCGAGGATTACGGCGTCGGCCGGGGCGACCGGGTCGGACTGTGCGCCGCCAACTGCCCGGAGTGGATCATCGGCTTCTGGGCCGCGGTCTCGCTCGGTGCGGTCGCTGTCGGGATGAACTCGATGTGGGCAGGCCCGGAGCTCGCCCACGGCGTCGAGCTCACCGAGCCGAAGATCATGATCGTCGACGAGCCGCGTGCCCGACTGGCCGAAGAGCTGGGCGTGCCGCTGCTGACCATCGAGTCGGACCTCCCACGGATTGCTGCCGAGCACGCGGGCACGCCGCTACCGGAGCCCGCCGAGGAGATCGCCGAGGACGACCCGGCGGTCATCCTGTTCACCAGCGGCACCACCGGCCGGGCGAAGGGCGCCACCCACTCGCACCGCAACGTCATCGCTGCGCTGTGGTTCCACCTGCTCAACGACGCCATCGCCGCCGAGATGGGAGTGCCGCAGACGGGCCGCCGGTTCCTGCTGGTCTCGCCCCTGTTCCACATCGCCTCTCTGCACAACCTGGCGGTCGTCCGACTCGTCGTCGGCGATGTCGCGGTCCTCTACCAGGGCAAGTTCGACGTCGAGCAGGTGCTGCGGCTGATCGAGCAGGAGCGGGTCACGAACTGGGGCGCGATGCCGACCATGCTCACCCGGATCATCGAGCTCGGCGACCGGTTGGAGAAGTTCGACCTCTCCTCGCTGCGCAGCCTCTCTGTCGGCAGCGCACCGTCCTCGCCCGAGCTCAAGGAGGCGCTGCGGACGGCGCTCCCCGACGCCGGCGCCTCCCTCGCCACGACGTACGGTCTCACCGAGTCCTCCACCGCCGTGACCCTCGCCTCGGCGGCAGAGCTGGCGGCGGACCACTCGACGGTGGGCCGTCCGGTGCTGAACGCGCAGGTCGAGATCCGCGACACCGAGGGCCGGCCGGTTCCGGACGGGGTCGAGGGCGAGATCCACCTGCGCGGCGCCCAGATGATGCTCGGCTACTGGAAGAACCCCAAGGCTACGGCTGCCTCGACCGCCCCGAACAGATGGTTCCGCACCGGCGACCTCGGGCATATCGCCGACGGCCAGCTCCACATCGCGAGCCGTCGCTCCGACCTGATCCTGCGCGGCGGGGAGAACATCTACCCCGCCGAGGTCGAGGACCGGATCGTCGCGCACCCGGCCGTACGCGAGTGCATCGTGATGGGCGTCCCCGATGCCGACTACGGCCAGGCAGTGGCTGCGGTCGTGGTGCTGCACCCGGGCGAGAACGTCTCGGCCGAGGACCTGTGCGCCCATACGGCGGCCGGGATCGCGCGCTACAAGGTGCCGACCCGATGGCAGATCACGCTCGACGAGCTACCCCGCAACGCGACGGGCAAGGTCAACCGCCGCGACATCACGTTCACCACCCAGGAGTAGGAGTCCGCATGTCCGTATGTCTGATCCGGCGCAGCACCGCTGCCGCCCTGGTCACCGTGGCGCTGGTCGCCAGCGGCTGCGCGTCCAGCGACGAGAACAAGCCAGCGACGGAGGGGAACGCCCTCGCCGAGGGGATCCGCAATGCCGACGACAGCGGTGAGCCGGTCGACGGCGGCACGCTGACCTACGGGGCCTACGCCGAGCCGACATCGCTCGACCCGGCCGTCACGATCGCGGCGGCCACCACCGGCGGCAACGAGATGGCCAACATCTTCGACACCCTGGTGACCTTCGACCCGGAGAAGCAGAAGTTCGTGCCGCGGCTGGCCGAGTCCATCGAGCCCGACGCCGACTTCACCACCTGGACGCTCCGCCTCCGCGATGACGTGAAGTTCTCCGACGGTACTCCGCTGGACGCCGCCGCGGTCGTGTGGAGCCAGCAGCGCTACGCCTCGGCGAAGGCACCTGAGACCGCGCTGTGGGTCGACAACGTCAAGTCCGTCACGGCGAGCGATGAGCAGACCGTGACGTACGAGCTGACGCGGCCGTGGCCGCTGTTCCCCGGTGTCCTCAGCACCGGCCCCGGCCTGATCGTCGCGAAGTCGTCGGTCGGTGCGGACGGGAAGTTCACGCCAGTCGGCGCGGGCCCGTTCACGCTCGGTGACTGGGAGCCCGGCGAGTCGCTCGAGCTGAAGGCACGCAAGGACTACTGGTCCGGTGCGCCGCACCTGGACACCGTGAAGATGGCCTATCTCGGCGACCAGCGCACCAGCCTCGACTCGCTGCTGAGCGACGGTGTCGACTCCGCGCTCATCCGCGACCCCGACCTGGTCGAGGAAGTGCTCGCTGAGGACCTTCCGATGTACGTCAACATGCGCGCCGCCAGCAACGTGGCCATCATCAACGCATCCGACGGAGCCGCCGGGCACGACCCGCGGGTCCGCAAGGCGATCGCCCTGGCCATCGACCCCGAGCTGATCTTCGAGCGGATGTTCGGCAGCGTCGGACTCGCCTCCTCCGAGCTGTTCCCCGGCTACTCGACGTGGCATACCGACGTTGCGGGGCTCGAGACAGACAGGGCCGAGGCGACCGAGCTCGTCAAGCAGGCCAAGGCCGACGGCTGGGACGGCGAGATCACCTACGTCGACGGCACGGACCCCGCCTCCCGGGCCTCGATCCAGGCGATCAAGGCGTCGCTCGAAGCCGTCGGGATGACCCTCGACCCCAAGCCGACCCGCACCATCTCCGAGCAGATCACGAAGATCGCCGTCGAGCGCGACTACGACCTGGCCGGCTGGAGCATCAACTACGTCGAGGCGGATCCCTTCGCCCGGATGTACGCGACCATGCACAGCCGCGGCACACAGGTCTACGGCATGTACACCAGTCCGGAGATGGACGCCCTGATCGGCTCCTTCCAGGCCGCCACCACGAAGGAGGACCAGCTCGCGGCGATCGCCTCGATCCAGAAACAGGTCAACGAGGACGTCCCGTTCGTGACCTTCGGTCCTTACTCCGAGCTGAGCGTCTGGAACAAGAACGTGCACGGCATCACCGGCGCGGCGAACTCGATCATCATGCTCGACGACGCCTGGGTCGACTGATCCGGATGAGAGCCGGTCAGGATGTCCGGGACTCCCGCTGGGTGCTCCCGAGCATCCTCCTGGTCACCACCGTCACCGGGGTCGTCGGCAGCCTGGGTACGCCCCTGGTGACCGGGGTCGCCCGGACCGAGGGCGTCTCGCTGGTGACCGCCCAGTGGGCGATCACCTCAACTCTCGTGACCGCTGCGGTGGTGTGCCCGATCGCGGGTCGCCTCGGGGTCGGCCGCCGTCGGCGGCCGGTGCTCATCGGTTGCCTCGTACTCGTCGTGATCGGCACCGCGCTCGGCGCGCTACCGCTCGGGTTCGGGCCGCTGCTGGTCGGTCGGATCCTGCAGGGACTCGCCTTCGCGATCGTGCCGTTGGCCTTCTCCATCGCCCGCAGCGAGCTACCGGAGCCCCGGGTACGGGGCGCGGTCGCGGCGGTCTCGGTCGCCAACGTCACCGCCGCCGGCCTCGGCTTCCCGGTGACCGCGTTCGTGGCGACCTTCGCCGGCACCAAGGGCGCCTTCGGGTGGGCGTGCGGCCTGTCCGTCGCGGCGCTGGTCGTAGCGCTCCTGGTCGTCCCGGACAGCGACGAGGAAGCGCCGCGCGGCGTCGACTGGTTCGGCGCGCTGCTGCTGAGCGTCGCAACCGCGGCCGTGCTGTTCGCGGTGACCCAGGCCAAATCCTGGGGGTTCACCTCCTTGCTGACCCTCGGTCTGTTCCTGACCGGCCTCGCCTGCTATGCCGGGTGCGGCTGGTGGTTGCTTCGGGCCGAGCGGCCGCTGGTCGACCTGCGGGTCGCGGTCCGGCCCGGCGTACTGGTGGCGAACGTGTGCGGCCTGCTGGCGGCGCTGGGCATGTTCCTGCTGCTCTCACTGGCGATGATCCTGGTGCAGACCACTGAAGCGGACGGCTACGGGCTCGGCCGCTCGGTCGCGGTCGCCGGCCTGATGCTGGCGCCGTACGCCCTCACCAGCGTCCTGGGGTCGCGGATCGCGATGTGGTGCGGTCGGTTCCTGGCGCCCGACAAGCTGCTGGCCACCGGGTGCCTGCTGTTCACGGCGGCATGCCTGGCGCTCGCCGTCGGGCACGACTCACTGGTGAAGGTGACGGTCGCGGTCATCATCGGTGGCTTCGGCAGCGGGATGACGTTCAACTCGATGCCGTGGTTGATGGTGCGCTTCGTGCCCGTCGGCGAGACCGGCAGCGCCCTCAGCTTCAACATGGTCCTCCGGTTCCTCGGGATGTCGCTCGGCAGCGCGCTCGCGCTGGCCGTGCTCGACGCGTTCACCGACCCCGGTCGCCAGACGAGCGAGGCCGGGTTCGTCGTCGCCGCCCTGATCGGCGCGGCCGTGTCGTTGCTCGCCGCGCTGGTCTGCCTGGTTCTGGGCCGGACCGCTAGGACCGATCCCGAGAGACGCGGGCCCGAAAGCCCCCCGCCCATCGAGCAGCCGACGTACCGGTCGGCCGAGGAGTGAGTGTGATGGAGACCTTCGCCCAGATCGTGGTGAGCCGAGCCGGCGACGACGCGCCGGGCCTCTGCTTCGAGGAGCGGACCTGGACCTGGGACCAGGTGCTCCGTGAGGGAGCCGTACGCGCCGCGGCGCTCCGGTCCGCTGGCGCCGCCCCGGAGAGGCGGCAGGTCCATGTCGGCGTCCTGCTCGAGAACGTGCCCGACTACGTGTTCTGGATCGTCGCCGCCTCCCTCGCCGACGCCGTCGTCGTCGGGTTGAACGCGAGCCGCAGTGCGGTCGAGATCGCCCAGGACGCCCGGCACGCCGACATCGACCTGGTTGTCACCGAGCCCCGGCTGGCGCACCTGGCCGCCGACATCGACGGTGTCCGGATCCACGACATCGAGAGCCCCGGCTACGCCGACTGGCTGGCACCCCACCGCAGCGCCGAGGTGGTCGCAAGGTCCGAGCTGGCGAGCCCGGACAGCCTGGCCATGCTGCTCTTCAGTTCCGGTAGCACTGGCGCGCCGAAGGCGGTCATCGTCAGTCAGGGCCGGCTCGGCCGGCTCACCGGGACCATCGCCGAGCGGATCCGCATCCGGCGGGACTCGGTGACGTACCTGTGCATGCCGCTCTTCCACGGCAACGCCGTGATGATGAACCTCGCCCCGGCGATGTCCAGGGGCGCGACCGTCGCGATGACCAGGAAGTTCTCGGCCAGCGGGTTCGCCGCCGACATCCACCGCCACCGCGCGACGTACGTCAACTATGTCGGCCGCGCGCTCTCCTACGTGCTCACTCGCCCTGAGGGTCCGAGGGACCGGACGAGCACCCTCGAGCTGGCCTTCGGCACCGAGGCCTCCGAGGCCGACGTCCGCCAGTTCGGCGAGCGGTTCGGGTGCGAGGTGATGGAGGGGTACGGCCTCAGCGAAGGCGTCTTCAGGATCAACCGCACACCCGACACCCCGGTCGGGTCCCTCGGGCTGCCCGCCGGCGGGGTGGACGTACGCGTCTACGACGAGACCACCGGCGAGGAATGTCCCCGAGCCCGCTTCGACGCGGGCGGCAGGCTGGTCGACGCCACCGCTGTCGGACAGATGGTCGCGGTCGGGGCCGCCCCCACCTTCGAGGGCTACTACATGAACCCGGGCGCGATGGCCGACCGGGTCCACGGCGACGACTTCTGGTCCGGCGACCTCGCCTACCGGGACGAGGCCGGCTACTTCTACTTCGCCGGTCGCTCCTCGGACTGGTTGCGTGTCGACAGCGAGAACTTCTCCGCCGCGCCCGTCGAACGCGTCATCCAGCGTCTGCCCTGGGTCGCCGCCGCCCCCGTGTACGCCGTCCCCGACCCGCGCACCGGCGACAACGTGATGGTGGCGATCGAGCTGGAGCCGTCCTGCTCCTTCGATCCGGCCGCCTTCGGGGAGTTTCTCGCGGCGCAGCCCGACTTCGGGGCCAAGTGGTGGCCGACGTACGTCCGGGTCGTCGACCGGATGCCGCTCACCGGCAGCGGCAAGATCGACAAGGCCCCGCTGCGTCGCGCGGCCTGGCAGACCGCCGATCCGGTCTGGGTGCGCGTCGGCAGGACCGCTACCTACGAGCCGCTCGACGCCGAGGGCCGGTCGCGGATCACGGCCGAGACGGCCATGCATCGTGGCGGGGCGCAGGCGCCCACCCACTGAGCGGAAGCGCCGGGCCTGGGACCGCCCTGCGGTTCCTAGTGTGACGACGAACACAGGTCGTTCGGGGGCCTGCCGGCACCGTTTCGATTCACGAGACCAACTGGAGTGAACAGTGAAGACACCCATCTCGACGCGCACGCGCCTGGCGGCGCTCATGTGCGCACTCGCAGTTGCCGCGACAGGCTGCGGCAGCGGCAGCGACGACGATTCCGCGGCGGCCAGGAAGCTGGCGCCTCAGGAGCTCTACCGCGACGGCCTCATCAATGTGGAGAAGGACGCCGGCGAGCCCGTGAAGGGCGGGACGCTGCGTGTCGCGGAGTACTCCGAGGCCGCCGTCCTCGATCCCACCAAGACGTACCCCACCGGATCGACCGGCCTCAACGTGATGGCCTCGATCTATGACACCCTGATGCGCTACGACGCCGAGACGGCGGAGTACGAGCCACAGCTGGCCGAGTCGCTCTCGACCGAGGACTCCAGCACCTGGACGCTCACGTTGCGCGACGGCGTGAAGTTCACCGACGGCACCCCGTTAGACGCCGACGCCGTCGTCGCCAGCATCAACCGCTTCATCACCAACCGTGGTCTGCACGGCCAGATCCTGCAGGCGAACCTGAAGTCGATGGACGCGACCGACGAGTCGACGGTCACCTTCACCTTCAGCGCCCCGTGGCCGCGCTTCCCGGCACTCCTCGCGGCCGGTCCCGGCCTGATCCTGGCCCCCGCGGCGTACGCGGACGAGAAGCAGTTCAAGCCGATCGGTGCCGGTCCGTTCGTCCTGGAGACGCAGTCGCCCGGTGAGAAGACCGTGGTGAAGGCCAACGAGAACTACTTCGACGGCCGCCCGAACCTCGATGGCATCGAGTTCCTCCAGCTCGGCCCCGACCAGGCCAAGCTCGAGTCGCTCGAGGCCGAGGAGGCCGACCTGATCTACGTCTCGCAGGACAAGGTCATCACCCAGCTCGTCGACGAGGGCGTCAACGGCAACATGAGCGGCATCAGCGGTACGCCGATCATGAACCTCAACCACCGGGAGGGCACCGCCACCAGCGACCTGCGCGTGCGCCAGGCGATCCAGCTCGCCTTCGACGCCAAGAACTTCCTCAAGCGGACCACCGGCCAGGATGACCTCGCCGACCGTGGCCTGATCGCGCCGACCTCGATCTGGGACACCGACGTGGAGCCGGTCGAGACCGACGTCGAGGCCGCCAAGAAGCTGGTCAAGGAGGCGAAGGCCGACGGCTTCGACGGCAAGCTCCGCTATGTCGGTCTGGGGGACGCCGACTCCAAGGCCGGTGCCGTGGCGATCAAGGCGATGCTCGACGCGGTGGGCTTCGACGTCCAGCTCGACCTGGTCACCTCGGTCGCCGACGTGGTCTCCAAGGTCTACGTCGAGGGCGCGTTCGACATCGCCCGCGCCTCCAACAGCATCCCCGACGCCGATCCGTACAGCGCTCTGGACACCGCGATGAACTCCAAGTCCGCTGCCAACCCGGGCCGCTACGTCAACCCGGAGATGGACCGGCTGCTCGGCGAGTTGCGCGGGGTCACCGACCCGGAGGACGGCATGAAGGTGATGACCGAGATCGAGGAGCTGTGGAAGGCGGACGTCGCCTACATCAGCGTCGGTTTCGGCGGCTTCTTCGAGGCGTGGAACGACAACGTCCACGGCATCACCCCGACCACGCAGACCGCCGTGCTTTTCGACGATGCCTGGATGGACAACTGACGGTCCTACCGACCCCAACTCATCTGGTGTCCCGGACGTCTCGCACGTCCGGGACACCGCCTGTCTCCGAGGAGGACTCGATGAACGACCGAGACGTACTGATCGAGCGGCTCGCAGAGATCGCCGCCGCCATCGACGGCCGCGACTGGGACACGCTTCGCGGCGCCTTCACCAAGGACGCGCACGGCTATGGCGCCGACGGCGGTCCGGAGGTGATCGTCACCAGGATGCAGGCACACCTCGGCGGCGTCGGCGCCACCCAGCACCTGCTCGGCAACCACCGAGTGCAGGTCGACGGCGATCACGCTCGCACGCTCACCTACGCCCGTGTCTACCACGTCGGGGCGGGGTCGAAGGAAGGCTCCTTCTACGAGTGCATGGGGGAGTACGAGGACCTCTGGGTCCGCGCCGAGCGGGGCTGGCTGATCAGCCGGCGTACGTTCACGATCAGTATCGGGCTCGGCGACTTCACCGTGCTCCGCCCGGGTGACTGACTGGAATCGGTCGGCGTCAGCCGGCGTGCTCTGGCGGGAGCTGCCCGAGCGCACCGGTGCGGAGCAGCAGCGGCGCGAGCTCGTTGCCGTCGAGGACCCGGCCGACCCGTGCGGTGGCGCGCCAGCCCTCGTCGGTACGCCGCAGCTGCCAGTGGTTGGCGGTAGCCCGGTTGATCCGGAAGGAGCCGTCCTCGTGCAGCACCATGAGGGAGTGGGTGACGGCAACGGCGGTGTCGCCGTCGACGTGGACGGAGACGGGCCCGTTGAAGTGCGCGCACCCGCCGGCGATGAAACCGCGGTGCGGTGCGGACTCGACCATCGCGAAGATCTGGTCGCGACCGTTCATCTCGATCACGTCGTTGTCGTAGACACCGTCCTCGGTCCAGATCGCAGCGACCTCCGCGGAGCTGCCTGAGTCGACCAGCGGTCCGTACGTGGTGAGCAGCTGCACGATCTCGCGCTCGTCCTCCAGGGTCTGCAGACGGTGCTCGAGCTCAGTGAGGCGGTCTTCCATCGTGGTCTCCTGGAGGGTCATGAGATCTCGCCGGCCAAGGAGGCGAGGGCCTCCAGCTGGTCGCAGTAGTGGTCCACCGACGTGGCCTCCACCGCGGTGCTGACGAGGGTGGCGCCGGCGGCCCGGAGACGGGTGAGCCGGCGGATCGTGGCCTCGGCGTCGCCGGTCGGATCGACCATGCGGCCAGGCGACAGGACCACCTCGAAGCCGTCGGGGACGTCTTGGGCGCTCAGCATGGTGCGCAGGTCCTCGGACCCGAGCCCGAACGGCACCCAGCCGTCGCCGAGCTCGATCGCGCGGCGCAGGCTCCGGGGCGTACGCCCGCCGATGAGGAGCGGCACTCGCTCCTGGACGGCGTGTGGCTCCACCACGAAGCCGTCGAACTCGTAGTCGCTGCCGTGGTAGGCAGGCTCGCGTCGCCCCAAGCTCGCGCGCAGCGCGGCCAGCGCGTCGTCGGCGCGGGCTCCGCGACTCGCGAACGGCCGGTCGAGGAGCGCGAACTCCTCCTCGAGCGAACCCACACCCAACCCGAGGACGAGCCGGCCGTTGCTGACGACGTCTAGGGTGCCGTACCTCTTCGCGATCTCCAGCGGGTGGTGGTAGCCGATCACCAGCACCTGGGTCATCAGCCGCAGCTGCTCGGTGACCGCGGCGAGGTGGCCGAAGGTGGCCAGCGGGTCCCAGTAGGTGCCGCCGCGCTCGGCGGCTGCGTCGCCAGGGACGGCGACGTGCTCGCTGCAGGTCATGTGGTCGAAGCCGAGCCGGTCGGCGGTGCGGGCGACCTGGGCCAGCTCGGCGATTCCCGCCTCTGCCTCCCAGGCCGCGTGGGCGCCGGGGTTGGCGGTGACGATCGGGCTGACGATGCCGAGCTTCACTGCGGCTCCTTCTGCGGTCGGTTCACGCGGTCGAGCGAGTCAAGCATCGGTGCGCGCGCGAGCGGCGGCGCGGTCCCGCTGAGCGGTCTGTCGGCAAATCTCTACGCCAGGGTCTTGGCAGCGATTCGGCCGTTTGGTACGTTGCAAACAGAAAACAAGAATTCATTTCAGTTTTGGGGAAATGGGGTCATCATGAGCGCACAAGCGGTCGAGCCAGACAACCGCACCCGACGCGACCTCCCGCCGTCGATGGTCGAGCGGATGTCGCTGATTCTGGATGCCTTCGAGACGCCTGGGATCCGGCATACGCCCGAGCAGGTCTCGCGGATCACCCACCTTCCTCGCACCACCGTCCACCGGATCCTGGACCAACTGGTCCGGCTCGAATGGCTCACCCAGACCCCGTTCGGGTTCGGCCTCGGGCCGCGCTCGCTCGGTCTGGGCGGTGGCGGCCGAGCCGACACCGAGCTGCGGAGCGCGACCGCTCCTCACCTCCACGAGATGCAGGTGACGACTGGTCTGGTCGCCCACCTCGCCGTGCTCGACGGTGCCGAGGTCCGCTACCTCGACAAGATCGGCGGTCGGTTCGCCGCGCGGGTCCCTTCGATGGTGGGTGGCCGGGTGCCCGCGCACGCCACCGCCCTCGGCAAGGCGATGCTCGCCTGGCTGCCCGCGGAGCGTGTCGACGAACTCGTCGCCCCCGCGCTCACCCCGCTGACCCCGGCGACCATCGGCGATCTCGCCGACCTCCACCAAGAGCTGCACAGGGTCCGGTCCCGGTGCGGCGTCGCCTTCGAGCGCGGCGAGACCGACCCGGACATCGCCTGCGTGGCCGCGGCGATCCGCGGCCCGGAGGGGCCGGTCGGCGCGGTCTCGCTCGTCGGAGACCTGCGCGCGCCGATCGAGCGGGTCGCGCCGCTCGTCCTTCGGGCCGCCCATCGTGCGGGCCAGGAGCTCTTCCCGCAGTTCGGGGAGCGTACGGACCTGCATCGGCCGTCACCCGCTGCCTGATCTGACCTCAGCTGAGGGTCCTGCCCAGAGCGTTCGGGCGGGGCCCTCAGCTGTCCCCGAGGAGGGGCTCACCCCCAGTGTTCGCCCCATCCCCACAGGTCGGGCGCGATGTGCTCGTGCTGGTCCTCCACACCGAACTTGCCGCGGAAGAACAGCATCGGGTTGTCTCGGGTCGGCGTCTCCAGCCAGGTCACCCGGCCGACGACCACGTCGTGGTCACCGGCGACATGGACGGTCTCGACCGTTGCGTGCACCCGCATCAGGACACCGGGAAGACTGGGCGTGCCGAGTCCCGAGAGCTCCCAGGCGAGATCTTCGAACTTCCGGCCGCGGCTCGAGCCGAACCGCTGGCACAGGTCGGTCTGGTCCTCGCCGAGCACGTTGACGGTGAAGCGTCCCGCGTGCTGGATCCGGGGCCAGGCCCGGCCGCGGTGGTCGGCGCAGAAGAGCACCAGCGGCGGCTCGAGCGACACCGACGCGAACGACTGGCAGGCGAAGCCGACCGGCTCGCCGTCGTCCATCCCGGTCACGACCGTCACCCCGGTGGCGAAACTGCCCATGGCGGTGCGCATCTCCTGCGGGGTCGGGGCGCTGCCCACGGACTCAGCCTCGTACGTCACGTCAGTTGTCATCTGCTCGCCTCCTGGTGGGTCGTTGCTCATGCTCGGACGCTAGGTCTTCGAGGCGTCTGCCGTGGGGCGATGTCCCGCTGAGTGACCCGATCGCAGACCCCGTTCGTCCATGCTTCCCGGTCACCGGTCAAGAGCACCGTAGGAAACCGTCCCGAGCCCTAGCGTGAGCGCCGTGACAGACCTGACCCACGAATCCACCCGCCGGGAGCTCGTCACCGACGCCGGCGTACTCCGCTATCACGAGGTCGGCGACGGCCCGCCGCTGCTGATGCTGCACGGGTCAGGCCCAGGTGTGACCGGCTGGCGCAACTTCGGCGACAACCTGCCGGCCTTCGCCCCGCACTTCCGTTGCCTGGTCCTCGAGCTGCCCGGCTTCGGGGTCAGCGACACCACCGACCAGCACCCGATGATGGCGGCGCTGCCCGCCGTGCAGCGCTTCCTCGACGGGCTCGGCCTCGACCGGGTCGACGTGATCGGCAACTCCATGGGCGGAGGTATCGCGACCCGGCTCGCGATCAGCCAGCCCGACCGCGTACGCCGTCTGGTCACCGTCGGCGGCATCGGCCGCAACATCTTCAGCCCTGCCCCGGGCGAGGGCATCAACCTGCTCGTCGAGTTCGTCGAGAACCCGAACCGCGAGAACCTGGTCGCCTGGCTCCGCTCGATGGTCTACGACCAGTCGATGGTCACCGAGGAGCTGATCGAGCAGCGCTGGCAGCAGGCCACCGACCCTGACACCCTCGAGGTCGCCCGCCGGATGTACGGCCGTGCCGCGATCGCCGCCGCCTTCGCCGGTGCCGGCAGCTCCGCGAACGCGACCCCCGGCTGGGCTCAGTTCGACCAGATCAAGGCGCGCACGCTGCTCACCTGGGGCCGCGACGACCGGGTCAGCCCGCTCGACATGATGCTCATCCCGATGCGCACGATCCCCGAGGTGGAGGTGCACGTGTTCCCCAACTGCGGCCACTGGGCGATGATCGAGCAGAAGCGCGCCTGGGAGCGGACCGTCCTCGCCTTCCTCACCGAGCAGGACGAGGAGGGCGCCCGATGAGCGAGCGTCAGCGAGCGACCATTGGTTCTCTCATCGGGCCGCGTCCGTATCCTGGCGCTTGCGCCACGGAGGTGGCCCGATGAGCACCTGGACAGACGAGTTCGACCTCGTCGTCGTCGGCAGCGGTGGTGGCGGGATGACGGCGGCGCTGGCCGCCGTCGACGCCGGCCTGTCCGTCGTGCTCATCGAGAAGGGCAAGAAGTTCGGTGGCAGCACCGGTATCTCCGGCGGCGGCATCTGGGTACCCAACAACCCGACCCTTCGCAAGGCCGGCCACGACGACTCCCGCGACTCGGTGCTGGGATACCTGACGACGATCACCGAGGGGAAGGTCTCGGCGACCCGCCTGGAGGCGTACGTCGACCACGGCCCGGCCGCGATGGAGCTCCTCGAGCGTTCGAAATGGGTGAGGTTCGCCTGGACCAAGGGCTACGCCGACTACCACCCCGAGGTCGCCGGCGGCCGTCCGCTGGGCCGGTCGATCGAGGCGGTTCCGTTCGACACCCGCAAGCTCGGCGCCGACGAGGCCTTCCAGCGGCCCAACAACATGAAGGGTCCGCTGGGCCTGTGGGTCACCGCGAAGGACTACCACGACCTCGCCATGGTCAAGCGGACCTGGCAGGGCCGGCTGGCCTCGCTGCGCGCGGCCTGGCGGGTCAGCTCGAACGTCGTACGCCGCCGCCACATGGCCACCGGTGGGCGCGCCCTCGTCGCCCGGATGCGGATGGCGCTCAAGGACGCCGGCATCCCGCTGTGGCTGGAGACCACGATGACCTCGCTGGTCCTCGAGGCGGGACCGACGGGCGACCGCGTCACCGGCATCGTCGCCACCCGCAACGGCACCGAGGTCCGGATCCGCGGTCGCAAGGGCGTCCTGCTCGCAGCCGGGGGCTTCGACCACAACGCGGCGATGCGCAGCCAGCACCTTCCCGAGGGCGCCCGCCCCGACCACAGCCTCGGCGCCATGGAGAACACCGGGGACGCGATCGTCGCCGGCCAGGCCGCCGGCGGCGCCGTCGACCTGATGGACGACGCCTGGTGGATGCCGTCGGTGAGCCACCCCGCCGGCGCCACGATCCCGCTCGTCTCCGAGCGCGCCATCCCCGGCCAGGTGATCGTCGGCACCAGCGGCTCCCGGTTCACCAACGAGGCCTCGCCGTACGTGAACTTCGTTCACGACCAGCTCGTCAGCGGCAACGAGCAGGCCTGGCTGGTGATGGACTCCCGGGCCCGCTCGCGCTACCCGTTCGCCCAGATCCTGCCGGGCGCCCCCTTCCCGCAGGGCTTCTACGACCAGGGCATCGTGCACCGCGCCGAGACCATCGCCGAGCTGGCGAGCTCGATCGGCGTACCCGCCGACGCCCTGGAGGCGACCGTGGCCCGGTTCAACGGCTACGCGACCGCGGGCGTCGACGAGGAGTTCCACCGCGGCGAGAGCGCGCACGACCGCTACTACGGCGACACCAGCCTCCCCAACCCCAACCTCGACCTCATCGACAGGGCGCCTTACTACGCCGTACGCATCGAGGTCGGCGACCTGGGCACCAAGGGCGGCCTGGTCACCGACAAGCACGCGCGGGTGCTACGCGAGGACGGCTCCGTCGTCGCCGGCCTCTACGCGACCGGCAACTGCGCCGCGTCGGTGATGGGCAACGACTACGCCGGACCGGGCGCGACGATCGGCCCCTCGATCGTCTTCGGCTACCTGGCCGCGCGGCACGCGGCCGGTGCTACCGATCACCGGGAGACGGCGCCCTCGCCGACCGCGCCGGGTGCCACCGTGGGATCGACGGGCAACACGTCCGCGACGCAGCAGGAAGAGAGTGCGAGATGAGCAGTGTGCTGGAGAGGATCGAGGCCCGCGCCGAGGAGATCGCCGCGCTGGGCGCCAGCAACGAGACGCTGGGCCGGCTCGATGACCGGGCCGCGGAGCTGCTGCGCGAGACCGGCGTGATCCGGATGCTGCAGCCCGCCAAGTACGGCGGCGCCGAGGCGCACCCCGCCGAGTTCGCCGAGGCCGTGATGCGGCTGGCGAGCCTGGACGGCTCCACCGGGTGGGTCGCCGGCATCGTCGGCGTGCACCCGTGGGAGATGGCGATGTGCGACCCGCGCGTCCAGGAGGAGGTGTGGGGCGAGGACAACGACACCTGGATCGCCTCCCCGTACGCCCCGATGGGCATCATCCGTCCCGTCGACGGCGGCTACGTCTTCAACGGCCACTGGCAGTTCTCTTCGGGCACCGACCACTGCGACTGGATCTTCCTCGGCGCCATGCTCGGCGACGAGAACGGCGAGGCGCTCATGCCGCCGCAGGTCCACCACGTCATCCTGCCGCGCTCGGACTACACGATCGTCGAGGACTCCTGGGACGTCGTCGGGCTCCGTGGCACGGGGTCGAAGGACATCGTCGTCAAGGACGCCTTCATCCCCGACTACCGTGTGGTGAGGTTCTCCCGGTTCATGGACGGCAGCCAGCCAGCCGACGCCGGCCTGACCAACCCGACCTACCACATCCCTTTCACCACGGCCTTCCCGCTCGGCATCACCTCCGCGGTGATCGGCATCGCCGAGGGCGCGCTCGCCGCGCACCTCGCCTACCAGCGCACCCGCGTCCAGATCACCGGCGCCAAGGTGAAGGACGACCCGCACGTGCTGAACGCGATCAGCCAGTCGGCCGCTGAGATCCACGCCTCTCGGGTGACCATGCTCGACAACGCCCGCCGGTTCCACGACAAGGCCGTACGCGGCGAGGAGGTCACGTTCGCCGAACGCGCCGAGTCGCGGCGTACGCAGGTCTCCGCCGCTTGGCGCGCGGTCCGGGCCATGGACGAGATCGTCGCCCGCTCCGGCGGGAACGGCATGCGGATGGACAACCCCATCCAGCGGTTCTGGCGCGACGGTCACATGGGCCTCGCGCACGCCATCCACGTCCCCGGATCGGTCTTCCACGTGCAGTCGCTCACTGCGATGGACGTGACCCCGCCGCCGGGACCCATGCTCTCGATGATCTGACCAGTCCCCACTACTGAGGAGAACCATGACTGCGATCCGTGCCCTCGGCTACCTGATCGTGCAGAGCCAGGACCTGCCCCGCTGGCGCGAGCTGACGGTGGACTGCCTGGCGATGCAGGAGGCCACCGGCCCGGTGGCCGACGGCCTCTACCTGCGGATGGACGAGCGGCACGCCCGGCTCGTCGTGCTGCCCGGTGACGTCGACCGCGTGGTCGCCGTCGGCTGGGAGGTCCGTGACCAGTTCGGTCTCGCCGAGGTCGCCGCCGCCCTGGATGCCGCCGGCGTCGCGACCAAGGAGCTCACCCAGGAGGAGTGTGACGAGCGCCGGGTCGAGGCGGCGATCCGCTTCGAGGACCCTGCCGGTACGCCCCTCGAGGTCTTCTTCGGTCCGGTGCTCGACCACAGCCCGGTCCTCACCGGCCACGGCCAGACGTTCGTGACCGGCGAGCAGGGGATGGGCCACGTCGTCCTCCCGACCACCGTGGCCGAGGAGACGGTCGCCTTCTACACCGAGGTCCTCGGCTTCCTGCCGCGCGGCGCGATCCGGATGGGTGCGGCCCTGCCACCGCGCCGGGTCCGATTCATGGGTGTCAACCAGCGCCACCACAGCCTCGCGGTCTGCCCCGCGCCGCACGGCGAGGCCCCCGGCCTGGTCCACCTGATGATGGAGGTCGACAGCCTCGACGCCGTCGGCCGCGCGCTCGACAAGGTCAACGAGGCGGGCTTCTCGCTCTCCTCGACGCTCGGCCGCCACACCAACGACAAGATGGTGTCGTTCTACGTGCGCGCGCCCGGGGGCTGGGACCTGGAGTACGGCTGCGAGGGCACGCTGGTCGACGAGGCCCACTACACCGCCGAGGAGATCACCGCGGACAGCTACTGGGGCCATGACTGGTCCGGTTCCGAGCCGCTCGCCGCGTTCCTTCCGCCGGCGTGACCGACACGGTTCACGAGGCCGACGTCGTTGTCGTCGGCCTCGGTTGTGCGGGCGGTGCGGCGGCCCTCGAGGCCCGACGCGCCGGCGCTTCCGTGACCGCCCTCGAGCGCGCCAGCGGGGCGGGCGGCTCCTCGGCGCAGTCGGGCGGCGAGCTCTACCTCGGCGGCGGCACCGCCGTCCAGCAGGCGCTCGGCCTCGAGGACGACGCGGACAACATGTACGCCTACCTGCACGCCGCACTGGGCCCGCACGCCGACGAGGAGAAGCTGCGGCTCTACTGCGACGACAGCGTCGAGCACTTCGACTGGCTCGCCTCGCTCGGGATCGACTTCGAGAGGTCGCTCTACGACGCGCCTTCCTGGATGCCGTCGACCACGGACGGGCTGATGTGGCTGGGCGAGAACGCCTGGCCGTACGACGAGCTCGCCCGTCCCGTCCCGCGCGGTCACCGGCCCGCCACCGAGAGCTTCGGCGGCTGGCTGGTCATGGACCGCCTCGTCGCCGCGTGCGCCGAGGCAGGCGTGGAGACGCACCCGGACACCCGCGCCACGGAGCTCCTGGTCGAGGACGGCCGGGTCGTCGGCGTACGCGCTCGGCGGTTCGGTGAGGACCTGACCTATCGCGCCCGGCGCGGTGTCGTCGTCGCCACCGGCGGCTTCGCCGACAACGAGGCGATGGTCGCTGCGCATGCAACCGACCTGCTTGGTCACGGCACCGTCAGCGACGGCGGGGACGACGGCAGCGGCATCGTGATGGCGCAGGCCATCGGTGCCGCCGTACGCCGGATGTCGGTAGTCGAGGTCGCCTACACCGCGCTCCCGCTGCTCGCCTGTCAGGGCATGCTCATCAACGCACGTGGCGAGCGGTTCATCAACGAGGACGTCTATCCCGGTCTCTACAGCCACGCCGCCCTGCACGAGCCGGGCCCTTGCTGGGTGATCGTGGACGGGCGGACCGTCGAGGAGACCGACGAGGCCGACCTGTGGGGCGTCGTACCCAGCCATGCCGCCGAGACGATCGAGGAGCTCGAGGCCGACCTCGGCATGCCCGTCGGATCCCTCGCCCGCACCGTGGCCGCCTACAACGCAGGCGCCGCCGCCGGTGGCGACCCGCTGTTCCACAAGAACCCGCGCTGGACCCGGGTCCTGTCCGGCCCGTACGCCGCCATCGACCCGCGCATCGGCTTCCACAACCCGACCCACCGAGCCGCCCCCGGCGCCACCGGCTTCGCCGGCTTCACCCTCGGCGGCCTGCACACGACGGTCGACGGCGAGGTCCTTGACCTCACCGGCATCGCGATACCCGGCCTGTATGCCGCCGGGCGCGCGAGCGCCGGCATGCACGGCCACGGCTACATCTCCGGTACGTCCCTGGGCGACGGCACCTTCTTCGGGCGTCGTGCCGGACGGGCTGCCGCCCGGCACGACGCCCGGTAGGTAGCCCTACTCGCTGGATGGCGGCAGCAGCTTCTTCGACTTCGCCAACGCCTCCTGCACCAGTGCGGTGCGGTCGTGACCGCTACGGATCGCGGCCAGCTTCTCGTTGCCCTCCGCGACCTGGACGGGGCCGTCCTGCAGCCGGGTGAGGGCCTGGCGGGCGACGTCATCGGGCTCGGAGACGTGCATGCCGGGGACGTCGAAGTTGAGACCGGCCCGCTCCATGGAGGGGGTCCGGGTGACGCCGAGGACGAACTCGAGCACGTCGACGTCGTACTCCTGCATCTCCAGCCACAGGCCCTCGGCGAAGACGCGGCAGAACGCCTTCACCGCGGCGTAGATGCTGATCTGGGCGGCGCCGAGGTAGCCGGCGAGGGAGCCGATCAGAAGGATGCCGCCGCGACGACGCTCGCGCATCGGCGCCCCGAACAGCTGCACCAGGGCGAGCTGCGCGGTGAGGTTGAGGTCGATGACTTCCTGGAAGCGGTCCAGGTCGCCGGTGACGAACTCGTGGCCATAGGTGTTGGCGCCGGCATTGAAGACGAGGAGGCCGACCTCGATATCGGCGGTCACCTCGGCGATCTCCTTGATCGCGTCGGGGTCGGTCAGGTCCACCGCCAGGGTGCGTACCTCGACGCCGAGCACGCGGCACGCGGCCGCGGTCTCCTCCAGCGGACCCGGCTTGCGGGCCAGCAGCACCAGGTGGAGACCGGCCTCGGCGAGCTGCCGGGCGAAGGACGCGCCGACGCCTTCCGAGCCGCCGGCGATGACGGCCCAGGGGCCGTGGCGCACCAGGTCGACGCTCATCAGGCGCTCACCTCCGTGTCGTCGTGAGTGGCGGCGTTGGTCTTGAACGGGGCGTCGTCGATGACGGTCAGGTCACCGCGTACAGCCGCCTCGCGGATCGCGTCGCGCAGCGTGGCGCAACCCGTGAAGGTCGCTCCGTTGGGACCCGGCCGGGGCGAGGAGGCGCGCCGCTCCACGCAGGCCGCGAGCGCGCCGTCGCTCCACTGGATGCTGGTCTGGTCCCACGAGCTCTTCCGTGCCTGGACGTGCCCCCCGCAGGTCCCGCAGACCACGGGCTGCATGGGGGCGTCGTCCAGGCGGACGTCGGGCCGGACCTCGGTCAGGTCAGCCATCAGACCGGCTGGCCGGAGGCGGCCGCGCGCTTGACCAGGTTCGCCTCGACCTCGGCGCGCCAGGCCTCGTTGGGCTTGGTCGTGTCGATCTCGAACTCGAAGCGCTCCACCATCTCGGGGGCGATGTCGGCGGCGTCGACGTAGAACTGTTGATACCAGCGGCGCAGCTGGTAGACCGGGCCGTCCTCCTCGCACAGCAGCGGGTTCTCGATGCGCGCCTTGTTGCGCCAGATCTGCACGTCCTGCTCGAACCCGATCCGGATGAAGTCGCCCAGCTTGCGTGCGGTGGCGGTCGCCGCCTCGTCGTCGACCCCGGCCGGCTTCTTCGTCATGATGCCGTACTGCAGCACGAACGAGTTCTCGTCGATCGGGTAGTGACAGTTGATCAGCGTCGTGGGCATGTCATTGCCGTCGCTGTAGTGGTAGGTGACGTCGTCGATCATGAACGACGGGCCGTAGTAGGCCGCCGTCGACGTCGTCCCGGTGCTCTTCGGACCGCTGCCGCTGTTCTGCGGGCGGGTGATGTCCTCACGTCCCTGACCGGTCATCAGCTGGGTCGCGACCGTGCCCTCGAAGATGTTCTTGAAGTACGTCGGGAAGGTGAAATGCACGTAGAAGAAGTGCGCCATGTCGACGACATTGTCGACGATCTCGCGGCAGTTGGAGCCCTCGATCGTGGTCGTGTACCAGACCCAGTCGGTCCACTCGGGGTTGTCGTAGCCCGGGATGCGCGGAATGGTGGCGTCCTCGGTGGGCGGGTTGCCCTCCGGGTCGTTCCAGACGAAGAGCATGCCGTCCTGAACCATCGTCGGCCAAGCGGCGGTCCGGGCGCGCAGCGGGACACGGCGGGCGTACGGAATCTGCTTGCAGCGGCCGTTGCCGCCCCAGCGCCAGTCGTGGAACGGGCAGGCGATCTCGTTGCCCTTGACCGTGCCCTGCGAGAGGTCGCCACCCATGTGGCGGCAGTAAGCGTCGAGGACGTTGACGGAGCCGTCCTCGCCAGCGAAGACGACGAGCTTCTGGCCGAACGCGTTGACCTGGTGCGGCTCGCGGTCGTCGAAGTCGCGTACCAGCCCTAGGCAGTGCCAGCCTCGGGCGAACCGTGTGGGGGGAGGACCCGACTCGATGTGGCGGACCTCGTCCTCGGCTGTGGTCATCTGCTCTCCTCGAGCTCGTCGCGCCGGCAGGCGTCCGCCGGACGCGGGATTTCTGGTCCTCGCAGTGTCGGTCGCCGCCGTGCGCTCCTGCGGCGTCGATCCCGCTGACCGGTAACATGCAGTCGGATCGACGTCATCCGGGCTGAGGATCGACATCTCGCAGTCGTCAGTCGTAATCGTCACCGGAGGGAGCCTGCTTTGCCACGGATCGCCGAGGGTAGACCTGCGGCCACGCCGAGCTCGATCGAGCAGAAGGATCGATATCAGCGCATCCTGCGTGCTGCTGCCCACCTGGGCGCCGAGCACGGTTTCGACCACGTCCAGATGAACGATGTGGCCAAGGACGCGAACGTCGCGATCGCCACGCTCTATCGCTACTTCCCGTCCAAGGTGCATCTGTTCAGCTCGGTGATGCGCTGGCGCGTCGGCGCCTACGAGATGGAGGAGGTCCCGGCAGAGGGCGTCTCCGCGACCGGGGTCGCCGACCTGCTGATCCGGATGAGCCGCGAGATGGCTCGCACTCCGAAGCTCTCGCTCGCGATGATCCAGGGCAACAGCCAGTCGTACGCCATGGGGAGCCGTGACTCGGCCCTCGATGACGAGCGGTTCACTCGCATCGTCCAGCGTGCGGCCGGGATCGCGGAGGCCACCCCCGACACCGAGCGGCAGATCCGGCTGATCGTCTCCTGCTGGTTCGGAACGCTGGTGTCCCTGCTCAACGGCCGTTTCTCGATGGGTCAGGCCGAGGACGACATCAGGGCCGCCTGCGCGCTGCTCCTCCGCCCGCTGGAGACCACGTCCCACTGACCGGTGATCCGGGCGACCCCTGGGGATGATCCCCCCTAGCCTCGCGGCCATGCAGAGGTTCAGCGGGACCAACGTCATCGTCACCGGCGCTGCGTCGGGCATCGGTCGGGCCACGGTCATCAGGCTGGTGTCGGAGGGCGCGGCCGTGTTCGCCGTCGACCGAGACGCCAGCGGTCTGGAGGACACCAGGACCGCTGCGGTCGGGATCGGCCGGGTGGCGACCGCGATCGTCGACATCACCGGCGAGGAGGCAGTGGTGGCGAGCGTCGCAGAGGCGCGCGCCGAGCTCGGCAGCGTCGAGGTGCTGGTCAACGTCGCCGGCGCGCACCGGACCACGCCGATCACGTCACTGTCGGTCACCGACCTGCGCGACCTGTTCGAGATCAACCTCGTCGGCACCGCACTCTTCTGTCGGGAGGTCGTGCCACTCCTGCCCGACGGCACGGGGGTGATCGTCAACGTCGCCTCGACATCCGCGGCACACGGCAACCCCTACATGTCGGCCTACTCCGCCTCGAAGGGCGCCGTCCTCGGCTTCTCGCTCAGTCTCGCCGCCGAGCTGGTCGGCCGGGGGATCCGGGTCGTGCCGATCTCGCCGGGCACCGTCGACACCCCGCTCACGCGCACCGTCGCGGTGCATCCCGGGCTCGACCTGAGCGCCTTCGACCGGATCCGCTCGCCCTTCGGGCCGGCTCGGCCGGAGCAGATCGCAGGTGCGATCGCCTTCGCCGCCTCGCCCGACGCGTCCTACCTCACCGGCGTCGACCTCCGGGTCGACGGCGGCTCGCACATCTGACCCAGCCCCAGCAAACGGAGGAAACCCATGCCCCGCACCATCGCCGTCACCGGCTCAGCGTCCGGGATCGGCGCCGCGCTCGTGAGCATTCTCGAGGCCCGTGGCGACCACGTCATCACCGTCGACCGGGTCGATGCCATGGTGGTCGCCGACCTGGCGACCCCCGGGGGCCGTGCGGCCGCCGTCGCGGCCGTCGCGGAGCGGTGCGACGGGGTTCTCGACGGCCTGGTGACCTGTGCCGGGACCTCGGTCCCCAGCCCGCTCATGGTCGAGGTCAACTACTTCGGCACGGTCGAGCTGGTCCTCGGGCTCCAGCCGGCCCTGGCGGCCTCGAAGGCTGGCCGGGTGGCCGTCGTCGGCTCTATCTCCGGCACCCAGCCGAACGACGCCGAGATGGTCGACCTGTGTCTCGCGGGGCGTACGGCGGACGCGACAGTGCGTGCGGAGGTCCTCGTCGAGAAGGGCGCGCCGACACTGATCTACCCCTCGACGAAGTCGGCACTGGCCCGCTGGGCCAGGTCCACCTGCGTCTCGCCCGGCTGGGCCGATGCCGGCATTCCGCTCAACGTGATCGCCCCTGGGGTGATCCTCACTCCGATGAGCGTCGGCCTGATCGACGATCCGACGATGCGCGCGGTGATGGACGCGGCGGTGCCGATGCCGCTCAACGGGTATGCCCAGCCCGAGGCCCCGGCCGAGCTGCTCGCCTGGCTGGTGAGCGAGGCGAACAGCCACGTCACCGGGCAGGTCGTCTACGTCGACGGCGGCGCGGAGGCGACCCTGCGCCCGGCCGACCACTACTGATCGGAGGACCGATGCCGATCGACCTCAGCACCGCCCTCGCCGCGCCGCCGACGATGCGGACGATCTCGTGGACGGCCCGGGACGTACTCCTCTACCACCTATCCCTCGGTGCCGGCCGCGATGCCGCGGTCGACCCGGAGCTGACCTACACCTACGAGCGGGACCTGCAGGTGCTGCCGACCTTCGCGGTCGTGGCGGGCAAGACCATCTCGGTCGGCGACGAGCCGGCCGCGCCCGTGATGCGGATGCCCGGCGTCGACGTCGACCTGCGTCGGATCCTGCACGGCGGGCAGCGGCTCACCGTGCACCGGCCGCTCCCCGCCGCCGGCACCGCTGAGCTGAGCACCCGGGTCGCCGACGTCTGGGACAAGGGCAAGGCGGCGGTCGTCGTCCTCGAGCACAGCGTCGCCGACGCGGGCGGTCCGCTGTGGACCGCGCAGATGCAGATCTGGGCGCGCGGCGAGGGCGGGTTCGACGGTGAGCCGGGACCGGACACGACCTGGAGCGCTCCCGACCGAGCCCCCGACCACGTCCTCGACAGCTCCACGGCCCCCGGCCAGGCGCTGCTCTACCGCCTCAACGGCGACCTCAACCCGCTGCACATCGAGCCGCCCTTCGCGGCGTCGGCCGGCTTCGACCGCCCGATCCTGCACGGTCTCGCGTCCTACGGCATCGTCGCCAAGTCCCTCGTCGACGGCCTTCTCGGCGGCGATGCCACCCGTCTGCGCAGCCTCGGCGTCCGGTTCGCCGGGACCGTGGTGCCCGGCGAGACGATCCGCACCTCGGTCTGGCACGACGGCGACCGGCTCCTGCTCTCGGCGAGTTGCCCCGAGCGCGACGGACAGCCGGTACTCACCCATGCGACCGCGGAGGTGACCCGATGACCCCGTTCGCGCTCACGGCGGTGCCCGACGACTCGGGCATCGACACGGCCGTGGGGGCCGTACGCCGCCTCTCGGTCGCGCTCCTGGCCGCCGGTGGCCAGGTGGATGTCGATCTCGACGACCTGTCCCGGCGTCTGACAGAGATGGCGGTCGAGGTGGAGAACCTCGCGCCCGAGCTCGCCGACCGGATGGTCGACATGTGGTCGGGGGAGGGGGTGACCAGGCACGACCCGGTGACCGGACCGGAGAACGCGATCGCCCCGCCCCTGACCCTCGCGGCGGAGCCGGACGGCTCCGTCGCCGGCAGCGTCAACCTCGGTATCACCTATCAGGGCCCGCCCGGGTGCGTGCACGGCGGCATCAGCGCGCTGCTTCTCGACCACACCCTCGGGGTGGCGAACGCGCACGCCGGCACCTCCGGCATGACCGGCACCCTGACCGTGCGCTACCTCAAGCCGGTGCCGCTGCACACCGACCTCGTCGTCCGCGGCTGGCAGGAGCGGGTCGAGGGCCGCAAGATCTGGTCCGGCGGCTCGATCAGTGCCGACGGCGTGGTCCTAGTGCAGGCCGATGGCCTGTTCATCGACACCCATCTCGCCCGGCCACGCTGAACGTCGAGAAGACGGTCGAGCGGGTGCTTCCGGTCAGCGGGAAGTGATGTGCTGCCCATCACACGCGCCGACCTACGCTGCCACAAGCCCCGGGGAAAGTGACCCCGACACCCACCAGAAGGGATGCGACCCGATGGCATTCGTTCAGCGACATGCAGGGCCGGGGGCGGCCCGATGACTCGCCGCCTCCTGCTCCGTACCGGTGAGCTGGTCGCCGTCCTGCTGCTGGTCAGCTTCGGCGTGTTCATGATGGTCGCACTCATGCCGGGCGACCCCGCCGTCGCGATACTCGGCGAGGGCCACACCCCAGAGGAGTACGCCGCCAAGCGCACCGAGCTGGGGCTCGACGGCAACATCTTCGCCAGGTACGTCGAGTGGCTCGGGAGCGCGCTGCAGGGCGACCTCGGCCGCTCCCTGGTCCCGCCGGAGAACAGGGTGGTCGACCGGGTTCTCGCGGCGCTGCCGGTCAGTGTGGAGCTGGCCGTGCTGGGTCTGCTGCTGGCTCTGCTGCTCGCCATCCCGCTGGCGATGTGGAGCGCCTCCCACGAGGGTGGCGTGGTCGACCGGGCGATCGGCGCCTCCATGTTCGCGATCCTGTCGGTGCCGTCGTTCCTGGGCGGCCTGCTGCTGATCGCGGTCTTCGCCAACGGCCTCGGCTGGTTCCCGCGGGCCCAGTGGGTGCGCTTCGCGGAGAACCCGCTCGACAACCTCTACCACGCGTTCCTGCCGGCGCTGACCATCGCGATGATGGAGTTGGCGCTGTTCACCCGGGTGTTGCGCAACGACCTGTTGGTGACCCTCCACGAGGACTACATCCTCGCTGCGCGTGCCAAGGGGATGCCGCCGATGCGCATCCTGATCCGCGACGCGCTCCGTCCGTCCTCGTTCTCCCTCGTCACGCTGCTCGGCATCAGTCTGGGCCGGCTGATCGGGAGCACCGTCATCGTGGAGTACCTCTTCGCGCTGCCGGGGATGGGCAGCCTCGTGATCAAGTCCGCGAACCAGGGCGACTTCCCGATGGTGCAGGGCGCGGTGCTGCTGATCGCGGTGCTCTACGTCCTCATCAACGCCGGGATCGACCTCTCCTACGGCTACCTCGACCCAAGGACCCGCCGTGTTCATGTCTAGGAAGACCCCCACGGGTACGAAGCTCTCCGCGCGCCGCCTCGCCGCCCTCGGCGCCGGCCTGGTCGCGGCCGGCCTGGCCCTGCTGGTCCTCGGCTGGACCGCGCCGCTGCCACTGTTCGCGAAGGCCGCGCTCTTCGTCGCCGGGATCGTCGTGCTCCCGCAGGGGCTCGGCCGAGTCGTCTGGGCCGTACACGGCACCCGACCCGACATCCTGTTCTGGCTGTGCAGCGGCTGGCTGATCCTGTTGACCGTCGGGGCACTGCTCGCCCCGGTGCTCCCGCTCGGCGAGCACATCGACGTGGTCAAGGCGCTCGACGCACCGATCTACCAGCCGCCCAGGCTGCTCTCGGAGTATCCGCTCGGCACCAACAACTACGGCCTCGACATGCTCGCCCGCTCGATCTACGGAGCCCGTACGTCCCTGGTGATCGCCCTCGCCGCGGTCGCGATCGGGACGGTGCTCGGCGGCAGCCTCGGCGTGATCGCGGGCTTCCTGCGCTCCGGCGTAGACAGCGCCGTGGGCATCTTCACGAACGCGATGCTCGCGGTGCCGCCCTTGGTGATGCTGATCGCGCTCGCCACCGTGCTCGAGCCGAAGACGCGCAACATTGCCTTCGCGCTGGCGCTGCTCACGATCCCGAGCATGATCCGGCTGGCGCGAGCCAACACCATCGCCTTCGCCCAGCGGGAGTTCGTCCTCGCCGCCCGGGCGATGGGGGCCACGAACCTCCGCATCATGTGGCGCGAGCTCGTCCCGAACGTCGTCCTGCCCGTGTTCTCGATGATGGTGGTGATGATCTCGGTGCTCATCGTCGCCGAGGCCTCGCTCAGCTTCCTCGGGTTCGGCGTCCAGGCACCGGCGCCCACCTGGGGAAACATGATCGCCGAGGCCGAGGGCGGCACGATGGAGGAGTATCCGCACATCGTGCTGGTGCCGGGTGCCTTCCTCTTCCTGACCGTGTTCTCGTTCAACCTGCTGGGCGAGAAGGCCCAGAAGCGCTGGGACCCGAGGAGTGCGAAGCTGTGAATGACCAGACCGTCCTGGAGGTCAAGGACCTCCGGACCGAGTTCCAGACATCTCGAGGAGCAGTCCGCGCCGTCGACGGGGTCTCGCTGAGTCTCCGCTCGGGCGAGACGTTGGGCATCGTGGGCGAGTCCGGCTCGGGAAAGTCCGTGCTGGGCCGCACCATCATGGGTCTCGTGACCAGCAACGCCACCACGACGGTCACCGGCACCGTACGCATCGCGGGCCTGGACGTGCACGCGGCGAGTGCCAGGCAGCGCCGGTGCATGTGGGGCACGAAGGTCGCAATGGTCTTCCAGGACCCGATGACCTCGCTGAACCCGGTCAAGCGGGTGGGCACACACCTCACCGAGGCGCTGCGCCTCCACCTGCGGTTGGACAAGAAGGCCGCGGGGGAGAGGGCGATCGAGCTGCTCCGCCAGGTCGGTATCCCGGACCCTGCACGCCGGATGAACCAGTTCCCTCACGAGCTGTCCGGCGGCATGCGCCAACGCGTGGTGATCGCGATGGCGCTGTGCTGCGACCCGCAGCTGCTCATCGCCGACGAGCCGACCACCGCGCTCGACGTCACCGTGCAGAAGCAGATCCTGGATCTGCTCACCTCGTTGGCCGAGACGCGGCAGATGGCGACGATCCTGATCAGCCATGACCTGGGCGCGGTCGCGGGGCGTACCGACCGGGTGCAGGTGATGTACGCCGGCCGAGTCGTCGAGCGCTCGGCGACCGCCGACGTCTTCAACGGTCCGCGGCACCCCTACACCGAGGGCCTGCTCGCCTCGATCCCGCGCCTGTCCGACCCGCCGCACACGGTGCTGCGGACGATCGTCGGGTCGCCGCCGAACATGGCCGACCCGTCGTCAGGCTGCCGGTTCGCCCCCCGCTGCCCGTACGCCCAGGAGCAGTGCCGCGAGGAGCAGCCCGTGCTCGAGGAGGTCGGGACCGGTGCACGATCGCACGTCGCCGCGTGCCACCACGTGCTGCCTGCCGCGGACACCGCGTCGAGCGCGGCCGAGAAACCTTTCGTCGAGGAGGTCGGCTGATGGCCGGAACCGGAACCGCCCACCTGCGCCCTGACCAGGGGCCGGTGCTCAGCGTCGACGAGATGGTCGTCGAGTTCCCCGTCGGCCGTGGCCAGAAGGTACACGCGGTCTCAGGGCTCAGCCTCGACCTGCTGCCGGGGGAGACCCTCGGCATCCTCGGCGAGTCCGGCTGCGGCAAGTCCACCGCCGGCCGGGCCGTCATGCAGCTGCCGTCACCGACCTCGGGCACGGTCCGGCTCGGCGACCACGAGCTGACCGGACTCGGGTCCCGGCCGCTGCGCAAGGCCAGGTCGCGGATGCAGATGATCATGCAGGACCCGACCTCCTCGCTGAACCCACGCCGCAAGGTCAAGGACCTGGTCACCGAGGGGCTCTCGATCTGGGGTTTCGAGGGGACGAAGGACGAGAAGGAGGCGCTGGTCCGCGAGACTCTCTCCGCCGTCGGTCTCGACCCGGACGTGGTCTGGGACCGCCGACCGCACGAGCTCTCCGGCGGTCAGTGCCAGCGGGTCTGCATCGCCCGGGCGCTGATGATGAACCCGACGGTCCTCATCTGCGACGAGCCGGTCTCCTCGCTCGACGTCTCGGTCCAGGCCCAGATCCTCAACCTGCTCGAGCGCACCAGGGAGCGCTATGACCTCAGCATGGTGTTCATCGCTCACGACGTGTCGGTCGTGAAGAACATCAGCGACCGGGTGATGGTGCTCTACCTCGGTAAGGCGTGCGAGGTGATCCCGTCCGGTCGGATCGACGCCGACGCGGCACACCCCTACACCCAGATGCTGCTGGCCTCGATCCCGGGCGCGGGAGACCGCGAGATCAGCTCGTCGGCAGCTGCCGTCGAGCTGCCGTCTCCGCTCGACCCGCCGTCCGGCTGCAGGTTCCGCACCCGCTGCCCGCTTGCGACCGAGCGGTGCGCGGCCGAGGAGCCCGAGTTGCGTGAGGTACGCCCCGGGCAGTACGTCGCCTGCCACCATCCCGTCATCGAGGAGTGAGTCCCGCGTGAGCACCCCAGAGCGACCCGACGCCATCGCGACCGCTGCCGCCATCCGCGCCGGCGAGACCAGCGCCCGCGAGGTTGTCGAGCAGAGCATCCGCCGGATCGAGAAGCTCGACCCGCAGCTCAACGCCATGGTCGGCACCCGCTTCGACGAGGCCCTCGCCGAGGTCGACACCGGCCTCCCCGACGGACCGCTCACCGGCGTACCCGTCGTCATCAAGTCGCTCGCCGCCGACGTCGCCGGGCTGCCGACGACGGGTGGCAGCCGGCTCTTCGCCGACGACGTCAAGACTGAGGACAGCGAGCTGGTGCGCCGCTACAAGGCCGCCGGCATGGTGGTGCTCGGCACCACCAACACCCCCGAGCTCGGTAAGAACGCCAGCACCGAGCCGCTCGTGCACGGCGCCACCCGCAACCCTTGGGAGCTCGGCCACTCGACGGGCGGTTCCAGCGGCGGCTCGGCGGCCGCGGTGGCAGCCGGGCTGGTGCCGGTCGCCCACGGCAACGACGGCGGCGGCTCGATCCGCATCCCGGCCGCAGCCTGCGGCCTGTTCGGCCTCAAGCCCAGCCGAGGCCTGATCCCTGGTGCGCCCTACCCCTCCACCCTCGCTGGGCCGACCAGTGTCCACGGTGCCCTCACCACGACCGTGCGCGACACAGCGATGCTGCTCGACATCTCCGCCGGCCGGGTGCCAGGCCAGGCCTCGTACGGCCCGACCGCACCGACTGACGGCTACCGCGCCTGCGTCGACCGTGAGCCCGGCCGGCTGCGGGTCGGCCTGGCCACCGTCGTCCCCGACGGCCCCGCGGTCGACCACGAGGTTGTCGCGGCCGTACGCCGCACGGCGGACCTGCTCACCGGCCTCGGTCACGAGATCGCCGAGGTGTCTCTGCCGGTCAGCTATCCCGAGTTCGCGCGCTGGTCTGGCGTGATGATGGGCGCCAACCTGGTCGCCCACGTCGACGACCGGCTCGCCGAGCTCGGCCGCGAACTGCGCGAGGACGACATCGAGCCCTTCACCCGGGCGATGTACGAGCGTTACTCCGCGATGCCGCTCGCCGACCTGTTGCGCGCCCTGGAGGGTTTCGAGCAGACGGGTTTCGCCGCAGCCGGTCTCTTCCAGGACGTCGACGTCGTGCTCACCCCGACCCTGTGCATGCGTACACCCGAGCTCGGTGTGCTTGACACGACCGACCCAGAGGTCATGTACACCCTCGCCCCGGCCATGGCCGGGTTCACCAGTCTGGTGAACGTGACCGGCGGCTCGGCGATGTCGGTGCCCGCGGGATTCGACTCCGACGGCCTGCCGCTCGGCGCCCACTTCTTCACCGACCTGGGCGGCGAGCCGCTGCTGCTCTCACTGGCCGGCCAGCTTGAGCGGGCCGCGCCGTGGCCGCGGCACGCGCCGCTGGCCGGCTGAACGGCCGGCCCCGAGTTGGCTGACCTGCTCGTCCTCGTGACGGTCGCGCTGCTGGTGTTCGTCGTCGCCGCGCTGGTGCAGGCGGTGACCGGCTTCGGGTCCGTCCTCGCGGCGGTGCCGGGTCTGCTCCTGGTGACGGACCCGGCCAGCGCCGTGGTCGCGGCCACGTTCGTCAGCGTTGTCCTCGCCGCCGGTGCCGCCGTACGCGAGCGCCCCCACATCGACCGTCACGACCTGCGGCGGCTGACGATCGCCGGTGTCGTCGGCATGCCTGCCGGCCTGGTGCTGCTGGGCACCGCCGACGAGCATGTGCTGACGGTCGGGATCGCCGTCGCCGTGCTCGTGATGGTGGCCCTGATGGCGAGCGGCCTCCGGGTGGGTCGGCGTGGCCGCCCCGTGGCCGGCGTCGTCAGCGGGGCGCTGCTGACCTCTACCGGGATGAACGGCCCGCCCCTGGTGATGGCCCTCATCGACCGCGACCCACGCCGCTACCGCGCGACCCTCCAGGCGGTCTTCGCCGGCCAGGGCCTGGTCGCGGTCGCGGCCTTCCTCCTCCTCGGCCACGTCGACCCCGAGGTGCTCGTCCTCACCCTCGGCGGCATCGCCGGCCTACCTCTCGGGTGGCGTATCGGTGACGCCGTCTTCCACCGTGTCCCAGCCGCCCGACTGCGACCGGCCGTCATCGCAACCCTCGCCCTCTCGGCTGTCACGGTCCTGGTGCAGGCCGTCGCCTGACAGGAGTGGCCCCCGGACCTCGGATCCGGGGGCCACCACCTCAGCCGGGGGCCAAGGTGGCTCAGGACAGGTCCACGACCGGTCCGGTGTGCTCGACCACCGTCACGTCCTCGCCCGACGTCGAGGTCCAGGTGGTGGCCGGGGTGAACGATCCACGATCGAGGTCCTCCTGGGTGACCACATGGAAGGGAAACCCGCAGTCGTACGCGGCGAACGCAGCCAGGTTGCGCCACCTGCAGTTGCGGGAGTCGACCGCGGGATCGAGGTCGCGCAGGTTGCCGCTGGGTACGACGGTGGTGACCGCGTCCGTCAGGTTGCTGACTCGGTAGGTGAAGGTCAGCCGGTCACCGACGACGTACGGCGTGGTCTTCGGGTTCGTCAGCGTGCCGCCGCTGACGGAGATTCGTCCGTCGACCTCCTCCGGGAGCTTGGGCACCACGACGGTGACGATCCCCGACGAGGTGCGGCCGGCAGTGTCCCTCATCCGGACTGGGAGTCGGTAGGTACCGCCGTGCGCGGACTCGGGAACGGAGAGGGTGAACGGCACCTCGGCGCTCTCGCCGGTCGGGAGCGAACCCGGCTGCGATGCGGACACCGTCCACCCGGCGGGAGCCTCGAACGCCAGCGAGCTCGGGTTGATCACCGGGCCGAGCTGATTCTCGATCGTCAGGGTGCTGTCGACCGACGTACCGCGCTCGAGGGTCAGCTCGGGCGCGGTCAGCGGGGCGCACAGGCCGCGCAGCCAGGTGAGGTTGAACTTTGCGAACCGGATGCCGTTGTGCCCGGGCTCGTAGAGCAGGCCGACGTCACCGTCGGGCAGCGTCGCGAGCGTCGAGTACGCCATCGGGCCCGGCTGGAACTCGCGGGCGATCGGCCAGTTCTGACCGTCGTCGCAGCTGGCGCGCACCGTGCCGTTGGTCCGGCCTGTCTGCGAGGCAGCATTGGAGAACAGCAGCACCCGCGCCTCGGCGCTTCCCTGTGCGGCGTTGGGGAAGGCGCGGACGATCGAGGCGTTGTTGGTGGGGTCGGGCAGCTCGCGGTCGATCGTGACCTTGCCGTACGTCTCACCGCCGTCGTGGGAGTAGGCGACCTTGCGGAACTTGGAGCCGGCCGAGTCCCTGGAGTTCAGCATGATCGTTCCGTCGGACAGCTCGACCGTCTTGTTCTCGTCCATCCCGGTGCCGACGGCCTCGCCGGCCTGCCAAGTCTTGCCGTGGTCGTCGGAGTAGACGGACACGGCCTGGAAGGTGCCCGATCCGTTGATGATCGTGAACTGCTGGACCAACCGTCCCGCATGTGGGCCGTAGCGCAGTTGGATGCCCTGGCCCGAGGCGGCGAAGCGCGAGCGCCAGCCCAGGTCAGGCGTCACCTCGGCGGTGATGACGCGGTGCTGCCATGTCGTGCCGTCGTCGTCGGACGTGCTCACCGCGGCGTGCAGGACATCGCGGTCCTCGGGGTCGACCCCCGGCTGGGAGCCGATGAAGCCTTGATCCATCGAGAACACGTGAAAGTTGAAGATGCTGCCGGTCTCGCGGTCCACGACATAGCTGGGGTCCGAGTAGCCGGTCTTGTCCTCGCCGTCGTGGCCGCCGTGCACCACGGTCTGCGAACCCCAGGTGATGCCCCCGTCGGTGGAGCGCCGCTGCAGGATCGAGTTCGGCCCGGGCGCGTCGATCGCGGTCGGACGACCGTCGTACGACGCCAGCAGGTCGCCGTTGGGGGCGACCGTGAGGGCGGGGATGCGGTAGTTGGGGAAGCCGCCGATCCCGCCGATGGCGAGGTCCTGCTCGGTGTAGTGCGGGGCCTGAGCGGACCAGAACGGCCTCGCGTCGTTGTCGGGTCCCGGGGCTGCAACCGCCGGCGAGCCTGTCGCCGTGGTGCCGATGAGCACGGCTGCGACAGCGCCGGCGACGCCCGCCCGGGAGGTGATGGTGGATCGAGACATGGATTCCCTTTCATCAGGTGTCATATGTCACACATCTGATGTCTGATGCTAGAGAAGGGCATGCCGCGACGCCAGACCTACGCCTGGGTAGGTTGTGCGCCTCGAGGTCCCACCGGGCTCGGTAGGGCGCGGGTGAGCGTCAGACGGCTCGCTTCAGCGCCCGGGTCAAGGGCTCGTAATGGCGCACGACGGCGCTGCAGAATGCCTCGGCGTCGCCTGCCTCGGCAGCCTCGAGCATGTCGCGGTGCGAACGCGCGGTCTTGCGCAGGTCGGCGGGAAGGGCGAGGCCGAGCCGCGGCAGAACGGCGGTGTGTACGTCCCAGAAGGCACCGACGAGCTGGCCGGCGAGCTGGTTGTCCAGGTCTGCCAGCAGTGCGGTGTGGAAGGCGCGGTCGGCCTCCGCGAACTGCTCACCCTGCTCGGCCTTCTCCATCATCTCGGCGGCCAGGCGGTGCAGCTCCTGGTTCTTCTTCCCTGCAAGGCTGGCGACCACCTGGTCGGCCATCGCGATGTCGAGAGACTGCCGGATCTCGACGACGTCGCGCAACGCCTGCAGGTTGTCGTCGTGGGAGAGCGCGCCCCGGAACACCAATGCCTGGACCATCGGGTCCAGTGACATGTGGCCGACGAACGTGCCGTGCCCGTGCCGAACCTCGACGATGTCGAGGGTCGCGAGCGTACGCACCGCCTCCCGCACTGAGGAGCGGGACACATCGAGGATGTCGCAGAGCTCGGACTCCGTGGGGAGCGGGTCGCCGGCGCGCAGGCCGCGGGTGAGGATGAGGTCCTTGATCTGGTCGGCCGTCGTGGACCGCCGCATCCGAGAGACCCTGCCGGACGCCTGTGCGCTCATCGCTTCGGTGCTCCTTTGGGTATGTGGGTGTGAGGAACGTGGGTAAAGCATACATCAGACGTCAGATGAAAGCGCTCGATGGGCTCGACCGTTCACGTTGTTTCGCAGCCTAGCGAGGCCCTGCCTTGACCTGCCTGCGTGACCTATGCCACGCTAAGGCATCAGACATCATACATCTGAGGTCATGCGATGGGGGACAGTGGCGGAAGTTCTCGGGCATCAGGAGTATCCGCCGAACAGCCACGATGGAGGCACAGACAGTGAGCATCACCGACCTGGCGCGGACGGTCGTCCGTCGGCGCAGCAGCGCGAAGGCAGCCGCGGGCGCCCTCGCCCTCGTGCTCGGCATGGCGGCCTGTGGAGGGCCGTCCTCGACCAACGGCGGCGCGGGGGGCACCGACAGCATCGAGGCGACTCTCGCCTTCGCGCTCTCCGGCGGCTTCGACCCCGACAACGCGTCGAGCGCCGCCGCGACCGCGGCCAACCAGCACATCTTCGAAGGCCTGGTCGACCTCGACCCGGAGACCCGGGAGCCGTACGCGGCTCTCGCCAAGGCGATGCCCGAGCCGAGCGAGGACGGGCTGACCTGGACCGCGGAGCTGCGCGACGGTGCCACGTTCTCCGACGGCACGCCCGTCACCGCCGAGGACGTCGCCCACTCCTTCAGCCGCATCCTCCAGCCCGACGACCCGGCGGCTCCGCCGCTGATGGCCGGGTTCATCTCCTTCATGGAGAGCGTCGAAGCGAGCGGTGACACCACCGTCGAGTTCAAGCTGAAGCAGCCGTTCCCGCTCTTCGCCGAGCGCATCGCGGTGGTGAAGATCGTCCCCAAGGCTCTCACCGCCGACGCCGCGGCATCGGAGAAGTTCGACACCGCGCCGGTCGGCTCCGGGCCCTACAAGCTGGACAGCGCATCGGCTGAGACCGGGCTGAAGCTCTCGAAGAACGACGAGTACAACGGCCCCCGGCCGGCCGAGGTCACGACGATGACCTGGAACACCAACACCGACGGTGCCGCCCGCATCGCCGACCTGCAGGGTGGTCGGGTCCAGGCCATCGAGGCGGTCCCGTACCTCAACGTCGACTCGCTCCAGGGCGACTACGAGGTCGAGGAGAAGCAGGCCTTCAACCAGGCGTTCCTGATGTTCAACAACAGCGCCGCGCCGTTCAACGACAAGCGGGTCCGCCAGGCACTGCACTACGCCCTCGACAAGGACAAGGTCATCAAGACCGCGCTCAACGGCTTCGGCACCGCGGCCACGAGCTACCTCGACGAAGGCAACCCCGCCTACCAGAAGGCCGCCACGGTCTACGACTACGACGTCGAGAAGGCCAAGAAGCTGCTCGCTGATGCAGGCGTGAAGAACCTCGAGTTCGAGCTCGTCACCACCGACGCGACCTTCATCAAGGACATCGCGCCGCTCCTCGTCGAGGCGTGGAAGCAGATCGGCGTCAAGGCCACTCTCAACACGGTGCCCTCCTCGGCCGTCTACAGCGACCTCGTCCCCTCGGACGAGTTCCGGGTGCTGCTGGCCTCCGGCGACCCCAGCGTCTTCGGGCCTGACCCCGACCTGCTGATGCGCTGGTTCTACTACGGCGAGACCTGGCCGGTGGACCGGATGCGGTGGGACTCGCCGGCGCGCCAGGAGGTCGCGGACCTGCTCGACAAGGCCGCCGCCACCGAGGACGAGAACGAGCGAAGCGGTCTGTGGAAGCAGGTGCTCGACATCGTCGCCGACGAGGCTGCGCTCTACCCGATCCTCCACACCAAGGTCGTCACTGCCTACGACGGCGACGCGCTCGAAGGTTTCGAAGGTCCGGCCACCACTGGCTTGTACTTCCTCGGAACCAAGCGCGCAGGCTGACTTCGACCGACCCCGTCCCGCCCAGCCGTTCCCCCTCCGGCTGGGCGGGGCCCGACTTCCACTGGAGGCTCCATGTTGACCGTGCTGAGCATGCTGGCCCGACGCCTGGCGACGCTCGTCCCGCTGGTGCTCGGCATCACGCTCTTCGTCTTCGTGGTCATGCAGTTCTCACCCGTCGACCCGGCACTGTCGGTGCTCGGAGACCAGGCTTCCGCAGCCCAGGTGGCCGCGTTCAAGGAGGCCAACGGCCTCGACCAGCCGCTGCCGGCCCGTTACGTCGCGTTCCTCGGAGACCTCCTGCGGGGTGACCTCGGGACCACCTTCCCGCCCTCGGTGCCGGTCTCCGACAAGATCGCCGAGGCGCTTCCCCTCACCGTTCAGCTCACCCTGCTGGGCGTCGCCGGCGCCCTGGCCATCGGTCTGGTGCTCGGCATCACCGCGGCCCTGTACCGCGACCGCTGGCCCGACCACGTCATGCGCCTGTCCTCGATGGCCGGCATCTCGATCCCGTCTTTCTGGCTCGCCCTCCTCCTCATCCAGGAGTTCGCCGTGCGGCGCTCGGCCTTCCCGTCGGGCGGCTACGTCAACCCGGGCGACTCGGTGTCGGGCTGGTTCAACAGCCTGGCCCTTCCTGCTCTCGCGCTGGCCGTGCCCGTCGGTTGCTCGCTCGCCCGCATCGTCCGTACGTCGATGGTCGAGGAGCTCGACCGCGACTACGTCCGCACCGCCGTCGGCGCCGGCCTCCCGCCGCACGTCGTGGTCGGCCGCAACGTCCTGCGCAACGCGCTGGTCAATCCGCTCACCGTCCTGGGCCTGCGGATCGGCTATCTGATCGGCGGCACCGTGATCATCGAGGCGATCTTCTCCCTGCCCGGGATGGGGACTCTGATCATGACCGCGGTCCGCACCAACGACACGGCGCTCGCCCAGGGCACCGTGCTCACCATCGCGCTCGGCTTCGTCGTGGTGAACCTGCTCGTCGATGTTCTCTACCTGTTCGCCAACCCCCGGTTGCGGGGAGGTCACTGATGTCTGCATTCACCCGTCTCGGCACCGCCTCGCGGATCGCCGTCAGCTTCCTCGCCCTCGTCGTCCTCGTCGGTCTGCTCGCGCCGCTGATCGTGCGCCACGACCCCACTCAGACCGGTCTCGGCAGCGCTCTGACTGGTCCGAGCGGTGACTACTGGTTCGGTCTGGACAAGCTCGGCCGCGACGTGTTCTCGCGTCTGGTCGCCGGCACCCGGCGCTCCCTGATCGTCGGGTTCGGGGCGGCCGCGATCGCCCTCGTCGTCGGATCGATCCTCGGCGCGGTAGCTGGGACCTCGCGCAACGTGATCGACGAGATCGTGATGCGCTGCCTCGACGTGGTGATGGCCTTCCCCGCCATCGTCCTGTCGGCACTGCTGATCATCTCCTTCGGCAAGAGCAGCCTGCTCGTCCTCGTCGTCGCGATCGGCTTCGTCTTCGCTCCGCCGGTGGCTCGGATCGTCCGCGCCAACGTCATCTCGCAGTACCAGGAGGACTACGTCGCCGCCGAGCGCATCATCGGCGCAAGGCGGCCGCACATCCTGTGGCGCCACGTGCTGCGTAACTGCGCGGCTCCGATCCTGGTCTTCGTCACCGTGATGGTGGCCGACGCGATCGTCTTCGAGGCATCGCTGTCCTTCATCGGCGGTGGACTCTCCCCGCAGGAGGCCGAGTCGAGCTGGGGATCTGTGATCGCCTTCGGCAAGGAGATGGTCCAGGTCGGCGGCTGGTGGGCGACGTTCTTCCCCGGTCTGCTGATCCTCCTGACGGTGCTGGCGCTCAACGTCCTCTCCGAGGGCATCTCGGACGCGTGGGCAGCTCCCGCCGCGCGCCGTGCCGCTGGCTCCGCGAAGGCGGCGAGCGAGCAGGACGTCCTCGAGCGGGCGGTTCCCGGCAGCGGCGAGGTCGTCGAGCTGCCCGGCCTCGCCGAGGCCGCCCGTCGGCTACGGGAGCGGGCCCGCCCGGTACCGACCGGCGACCCGGTCCTCAGCGTCGAGGGACTCTCGATCCGCTTCCCCGACCGCCACTCCGGGGTCGACATCGTCGCCGACATCTCCTTCGACGTACGTCCTGGTGAGGTGCTCGGCCTGGTGGGCGAGTCCGGCTCCGGGAAGTCGCTGACCTCGCTCGCGGTGATGGGCCTGCTCCCGCGGGGCGCGGAGGTCAGGGGCTCGATCCGGTTCGCCGGTGTGGACCTGGTCGGCCTGGACGGGCGGCGTCGCCGTGCCCTGATGGGGCGCGAGATCGCGATGGTCTATCAGGATGCACTCTCCGCGCTCAACCCGGCCATCAAGGTCGGTGGCCAGCTGCGCCAGCTGGTGCGGCGTGGTGGCACCCGGACACCCGAGGAGCTGATGCGGCTGGTGGGGCTCGACCCCGAGCGTACGCTCGCCTCGTACCCCCACGAGCTCTCCGGTGGGCAGCGGCAGCGGGTCGTCATCGCGATGGCACTGTCCCGTGACCCGAAGCTCGTGATCGCCGACGAGCCCACCACCGCGCTCGACGTGACCGTCCAGGCACAGGTGATCCAGCTGCTGCTGCGGCTGCAGGCCGAGCTCGGCTTCGCGCTCGTGCTGGTCAGCCACGACCTCGCGCTCGTCAGCGATGTGTCGCACCGGGTGGAGGTCATGTACGGCGGTCAGGTCGTCGAGTCCGGGGTCACTGCCGATGTGATCGAGGCACCCGCGCACCACTATGCCCGCGGGCTGCTCGGCTCCGTGCTCTCGCTGGAGACCCGAGCTGAGCGCCTCACCCAGATTCCTGGAGTGGTGCCGTCCCCGGCCGACTTCCCCTCGGGGTGCCGGTTCAGCGACCGCTGCCCGATGGCGAGCGACGTCTGCCGCGCCGAGGCCCCTGCGCTGCAGGGCGGCAGTGCCCATGCCGTGGCGTGCCACCACCCTGCGGTCCGAATCACCGAGGAGGTGCCCTCATGAACGGTACGACCGAGAAGCAGTCCGGTGACCCGATCGTCGAACTGCGCGACGTCCACGTCGTCCACCGCACGCGCGGCGGCGGGTTGTTCGACCGCGATCGTGTCTACGCCCTGACCGGCGCCGACCTGACCATCCGCGCCGGCGAGACCGTCGGCGTGGTCGGTGAGTCGGGCTGTGGCAAGTCGACCATGGCCAAGGTGCTGGTCGGCCTTCAGAATCCTTCGAAGGGTGAGGTTCGGATCGCAGGCAAGGACGTGTGGACGATGAGCGCGGCGGAACGCCGTCGGCTCATCGGTGCCCGCGTCGGCATGGTCTTTCAGGACCCGTCCACCTCGCTCAACCGGCGGATGCCGGTCCGCCAGATCCTGCGTGATCCGCTCGATGTGCATCGGCGCGGCAGCAGCGCCGAGCGCGACCGCAAGGTCACCGAGCTCATGCAGCTGGTCGGGCTCCCCGCCTCCGTCGGCGATGTCCTGCCGAGCCAGCTCTCGGGCGGGCAGCGCCAGCGAGTCGCGATCGCGCGAGCACTGGCGCTGGATCCGGTGCTGCTGATCGCCGACGAGCCGACGAGTGCGCTCGACGTCTCGGTCCGGGCACAGATCCTCAATCTGCTGCTCGACCTGCAGCGGCGACTCGACCTCGCGATGGTGTTCGTCTCCCACGACATCCAGACCGTCAGGCGGATCAGCGACCGGATCGTGACGATGTATCTCGGTCGCATCGTGGAACAGACCCCCGCCTCGTCGATGCCCGAGGGCGCCCAGCATCCGTACACCAGGGCGCTCTTCTCGGCCACGCCCGGACTGCTGGCCCCGATCGACCCGATCCCGCTGGTCGGCCCGGTGCCCTCGGCGACCCGCCCGCCGAGCGGTTGCCCGTTCCGGACGCGCTGCTGGAAGGCGACCGAGGTGTGCGCCGAGCGCCTGCCCGAGTCGACCCCCGGAACCGTCAACGGCAGCGGTCCGCACGTCTTCCGCTGCCACCACCCCGTCCCCGCCGGAACGAGTGACGCCGAGCTCGTCGAGCTCGCCCGTCGCGAGACCGGCACGGACCAACACCAACCCGCTGAGGAGCGATCGTGAACCACCCCACCCCGTCGTACGCGGGGGTCATCCCGCCCGTCGTCACGCCCCTGCACGGCGACGGCACCGTCGACCGGCCGTCCCTGGAGCGGCTCGTCGGGCACCTGCTCGAGGGCGGCGTCCACGGGCTCTTCGCGCTCGGCAGCTCCGGGGAGACGGTCTTCCTCACCGACGAGCAGCGCGACTCGGCACTCGAGGTGATCGTGAAGACCGTCGACGGCCAGGTGCCCGTTCTGGCCGGTTGTATCGAGCCGACCACACCGCGCGTCATCCAGCGGGCCGATGTCGCCGCGCGGCTCGGCGCCGACGCCATCGTCACGACGGCACCCTTCTACGCCCTGGTCGGCCCCCACGAGGTCGAGCGGCACTTCCGCGCCATCCAGCTGGCCACCGATCTCCCGCAGCTCGCCTACGACATCCCCGTCTGCGTGCACACCAAGCTCTCGGTCGATCTGCTCGTCGGCCTCGCCCGCGACGGCGTGATCGCCGGGGTCAAGGACTCCAGCGGCGACGACGTCTCCTTCCGGCAGCTCCTGATCGCAGTTGATGAGGACCCGGCCCTGGCCGGCTTCTCCGCGCTCACCGGCCACGAGGTGGTGGTCGACGCGATGATGCTCGGCGGTGCCTCCGGGTCGGTGCCCGGCCTCGCCAACGTCGACCCGGCCGGTTACGTACGCCTCCACAACGCCTGCGTCGCCGGCGACTGGGCGACCGCGCGACAAGAGCAGGACCGGCTGATCCGGCTGTTCCGCATCGTCACGGCTGCCGATCCCGCCACGTCCTTCGGCGCGACCCGTGGCGTCGGCTCGTTCAAGACCGCGCTCGCCGAGCTCGGGGTGATTGCGTCCAACGCCGTCTCGCTGCCGATGCGGCCGCTCGACGAGACCGAGGCCGCCCGCGTGCGCAGCCACCTCGTGCAGTCCGGGCTGGTCTGAGCGATGCCCGACTCGGTCACCCCGCCGCTGGTCGCCGCCCTCGACATCGGGGGCACCAAGATGGCGGCCGCGGTGGTCGACGGCTCCGGACACGTCCTCGCGCGCGACCGGATCGCGACCCCGGCTGCCGCCGGCGCCGGCGCCGTGCTCGCCGCCGCCGCCGACCTGGTGCGCGCGGTGACGCACTCCCACGCGGTGGCCGCCCTCGGGGTGGGCAGCGCCGGGGTCATCGAACCCGACACCGGCATCGTGCTCGGCGCTACCGATGTGCTGCCCGGATGGGTCGGCACGGACCTCCGCGGTGCGCTCGGATCAGCGCTGGGCGTCCCGGTTGTCGTGCGCAACGACGTTCATGCGCACGCGCTCGGCGAGGCGGCCCACGGTGCCGGGGCAGGTCACACGTCCTTGCTGCACATCGCCGTCGGCACCGGAGTGGGGGCGGCGTACGTCCACACGGGGCTGCCGGGTCGCGTGCTCATCGGCGGCCACGCCGCGGCCGGGCACGCCGGCCATCTTCCGTCGAAGGAGGCGGGCGACCTGCCCTGCACCTGCGGCGGTCGCGGCCACCTCGAGGCCATCGCGGCCGGGCCCGCGCTGGCGCGCGAGCACGCCCGGCGTACGGGTGCTCAGGTCGCCGACCTGCGTGAGGTGGCCGCCCTCGCCGCCGGAGGAGATGCAGACGCCGGTGCCGTGATCGAGCTTGGGGGCCGGGCCGTCGGTGCCGCCATCGGCGGACTGGTCAACGTCTTCGACCCGAACGTCGTCGTGGTGGGGGGCGGCGTCGCCGGCCTCGGCGACCCATGGTGGCAGCCCCTGCGGGACGCCCTCTTCCGCGAGATCCTGCCGTCGTTGCGCGACATCCCTGTCCTCCCCTCCGGGCTGGGGGACGACGCCGCCGTCCTGGGCGCCGCGGCGCTGGCCCATGACCTGCTCGGGCGGACACGACTGATCGAAGGAGAGGTTCGATGATCGACGTTGAGCTGTTGCGCGGGGGACTCGTCGTTTCCTGCCAGGCCTATCCCGGGGAGCCGTTGCGCGACCCGGACGTGACCGCACGGACCGCCCGCGCGGTCGTCGCGGGCGGTGCGCGAGCCGTACGGGTGCAGGGCCTCTCCGACGTACGTGCCACGGTCGCCGCCGTCGACGCCCCGGTCATCGGACTGTGGAAGGACGGCGGATCCGACGTGTTCATCACCCCGACACTGCGGCACGCCCAGGGGGTCGCCGAGGCCGGCGCGCACGTCGTCGCGCTGGACGGCACCCGCCGCGCGAGGCCCGATGGACTCACCCTCGCCGAGACCATCGCCCGGCTCAAGGCCGCACACTCGGTCCTGGTGATGGCCGACTGCGGCTCGGCGGCCGACGCCCGCGAGGCCGAGGCGGCAGGGGCGGACATCCTCGGCACCACCCTGGCCGGCTACTCCGGCGAGCGGCCGAAGACCATCGGTCCCGACCTCGAGCTGATCAAGCAGATCACCTCCGAGTGCTCCGCTCCCGTCATGGCCGAGGGCCGCATCCACCGACCGGAGGATGCCGCCGCGGCGATCACAGCCGGGGCCTTCTCCGTCTGCGTGGGCACTGCCATCACCCATCCGACCACGATCACCGGCTGGTTCCGCGAGGCCGTCGAGGGAGGTCGGCGCTGATGGAGGTCGTCATCCTCCCCGACGCATCCGCCATCGGCGTTGCGGCCGCCGACCGGATCGAGGCGCTGCTTCGCGACCGCCCCGATGCCGTGCTCGGCCTGGCCACCGGATCCAGCCCGCTGCCGACCTACGACGAGCTCGTCGGCCGATGCGCGGCCGGGCGGGTGTCCTTCGCCCGGGCGCGCGCCTTCACGCTCGACGAGTACGTCGGGCTGCCCCCGGACCACCCCGGGACCTATGCCCGCGTCATCCGCGACGAGCTCGTCGACCGGGTCGACTTCGGTGCGGACGCGGTGGCCGGGCCCTGCGGTGACGCGTCCGACGTCGTCGCCGAGTGTGCCCGGTACGACGCCGCCATCCGCGAGGCCGGCGGCATCGACCTGCAGGTACTTGGCATCGGCACCGACGGCCACATCGCCTTCAACGAACCCGGCTCCTCGCTCGCCTCGCGCACCCGCGTCAAGACACTGACCGAGCAGACCCGCCGGGACAATGCGCGGTTCTTCGACGGCGATCTCTCCGCCGTGCCGCGTCACTGCATGACCCAAGGTCTCGGGACCATCCTGGAGGCACGCCGCCTTCTCCTGGTCGCCACCGGGGCCAGCAAGGCCGAGGCGGTGCACCAGATGGTTGAGGGCGCGGTCTCCGCGCGATGGCCGGCCTCGGTGCTGCAGCTGCACCCCGATGTCACCGCACTGATCGACGAGGAGGCCGCATCCCGTCTCGAGCTCGGCGACTACTACCGCTTCGTGCAGCATCACAAGGAGGGTGTGGACGGACGTGTTCTTGCGGGTCCTGCCTGAGCTGAGACGTCTCCGTCTCGAACGCTCGGGGGCCGGGTCAGGTGTGTCGAGGGAAGGTGTTCCCCCTTGCCATCGAGATGCTAAGAGGGCAGGGGGCCTGACGTCACCCCTGCCGACAGCACAGGTCGGTGAGCTCGCTGGCCGAGGCGATTGCAGGCGCCCTCGACCGCGCGGAGTTGTGGGCTCCCTTAAGTTTGTCATGTCGTAGCCACGTGATGATCGCGAAGTGGGTGTGCTGTCTCGGCGTGCCACTCGGTAGGAGTGATGGAGAATGGCCAACCGCCTAGCCGCTGCGACGAGCCCGTATCTCCAGCAGCACAAGGACAACCCCGTCGACTGGTGGGAGTGGGCGCCCGACGCGTTCGAGGACGCTCGGCGACGGGACGTACCCGTCTTGCTGTCGGTCGGCTACGCCGCCTGCCACTGGTGCCACGTGATGGCGCACGAGTCGTTCGAGGACGAGACGACGGCGGCGTACATGAACGAGCACTTCGTCAACATCAAGGTCGACCGGGAGGAGCGGCCGGATGTGGATGCCGTCTACATGGCGGCGACGACGGCGATGACCGGGTCGGGCGGGTGGCCGATGACGGTCGTGCTCGACCACGACGGCAATCCGTTCTTCGCGGGCACCTACTTCCCGGACATGCCGCGGCACGGGCAGCCGGCGTTCACGCAGGTGCTGCAGGCGCTCTCGGAGGCGTGGACGCAGCGGCGCTCGGAGATCGGGGCGGTCGCGGACAACGTACGTCAGCATCTGGCCGCCACCTCCGGGGCGGCGGGTGCCGCGGGCGACTGGCAGGTCGACGTCGACGCCGCGGTCGAGACGCTCGCGGGGGAGTTCGACCCGATGGCGGGCGGGTTCGGGGGCGCGCCGAAGTTCCCGCCGTCGATGGTGCTGGAGTTCCTGCGGCGGGCGGCCGGGGCGCTCGGGGCGGACTCGCGGGTCTCGCACATGCTCTCGCGCACCGTCGCCGCGATGGCCGGCGGCGGGATCTACGACCAGATCGGCGGCGGGTTCGCACGCTATGCGGTCGACCGCGGCTGGGTCGTTCCCCACTTCGAGAAGATGCTCTACGACAACGCCCAGCTGATCGGCCTCTACGCCCGGCTCGGCACCGAGCTCGGCGACCGGGTCGCCCGGGAGAGCGCCGACTGGATGATCCGCGAGCTCGGCATCGCCGAGGGTGGGTTCGCCTCGGCGCTCGACGCCGACAGCGAGGGGGTCGAGGGGAAGTTCTACGTGTGGACCCCGGCCGAGCTCGTCGAGGTGCTCGGCGCCGAGGACGGCGCCTGGGCCGCGGAGGTCTTCGAGGTGACCGAGGCCGGCACCTTCGAGGAGGGGGCGTCGACGCTGCAGCTGCGCCACCGGCCCGACGATCTCGAGCGGCTCGAGTCGGTCAAGGTGCGGCTCCTGGCGGCGCGCGCGGAGCGGGTGCGTCCCGCCCGCGACGACAAGGTCGTCGCCGCCTGGAACGGGCTCGCGATCAGCGGGCTGGTCGACGCCGGGCTGCTGCTCGGCGAGCCGAGGTACGTCGAGGCCGCTGTCGCAGCGGCGGAACTGCTGTGGCGGGTGCATGTCGGTTCATCAAGGTATGCAGCCGAACCGTCACATCCCGTGCGGAATTCCACGAGGGAAGCGACGGTTGGTCTGCATACCTTGATGAACCGACCCCCCGCCCGCCTCCTCCGCGTCAGCCGCGACGGCGTGGCCGGCGTGCACGCGGGAGTGCTGGAGGACTACGGCTGTGTCGCATCGGGGTTCCTGAGCCTGGCCCAGGCGACCGGCGACGCCGCGTGGCTCGACCGGGCGACGAGCCTGCTCGACACCGCGCTGACCCATTTCCGAGCCGAGGACGGCGGCTTCTACGACACCGCCGACGACGCGGAGGCGCTGGTCACCCGGCCCAGGGACGCCTCCGACAACGCCAGCCCGGGCGGCACCAGCGCAATGGTCCACGCGCTCGTCACCGCCCATGCGCTCACCGGGGAGGGCCGCTACCGCACCGCCGCCGAGGAGGCGCTCGCCGCCACGAGCACGCTGATGACCAAGGCGCCCCGGTTCGCCGGCTGGTCCCTGGCCGCCGCGGCGACGATGAAGGACGGTCCCCTCGAGATCGCGGTCGTGGGTCCGCCCGGAGCCGACCGGGACGCGCTCGAGGCGGCCGCCCGGCGCAAGCCGGGCGCGGTGGTGGTCGTCGCCGACGAGGCGCGCGACGACATCCCGCTGCTGGGCAGCCGGACTCCAGTGGACGGGAAGGCGGCGGCGTACGTCTGTCGGGGTTTCGTCTGCGAGCGGCCGGTCACGTCGCCGGAGCACCTGGCGAACACCCATACCTGATCAGGGGGAACTATGTGGTGATCCCCTATGTTGGCCCGGGCGTAGAAGTGTAACTTCGGTCACATGACGGTCGATGTGATTGCGTTCCTGGAGCTGCTGGCCGGGGATGCCGCGGAGGCCGAGTTCGAGGGTCCGTCGCGAGCTGCTCGAGCGGCGGGCGCGACGGCCGACGAGCTGGCGCGCATCGACCACGCCAGGAGCCTCGCGCTCCAGGTCAGGGACACCCTCGAGGCGCGCCGGCGGCGCGAGGGCGAGCTGGGCGCGCTGTTCGAGTCGGCCAACGACCTGGCGATGCTGACCAACCTGGAAGCGGTGCTGCAGGCGATCGTGACCCGGGCGAAGCAGCTGCTGAACAGCGACGTCGCCTACCTGACCCTCAACGACGAGCGCCGCGGCGAGTACATGCGGGTGACCGAGGGGATCCTGACCGCGGCCTTCCGCTCGACCCGGATCCCGTTCGGCATCGGGCTCGGCGGCCTCGTCGCGCAGACCATGAAGCCCTACTCGACCGCCGACTACATCCCCGACGAGCGGTTCCGGCACGCCCCCGACATCGACGGCGCGGTCAGCGGCGAGGGCATCCGCGCGATCATCGGCGTGCCCCTCCTGCTCGGCAGCCAGGTCATCGGCGTCCTCTTCGCCGCCAACCGCGCCGTACGCCCCTTCGGCGCCGAGGCGAGCGCGCTGCTCGTCTCGCTGGCTGCCCACGCCGCGATCGCCGTGGACAAGGCCCGGCTGCTGGAGGAGACCCGCGCCGCGGTCGCCGAGCTCGAGGTCACCACCCGTCAGCTGCAGGCGCGCAACGAGGTGGTCGAGCGCGCTGCCGACGCCCACGACCGGCTCACCCGGATCGTCGTCGAGGGTGGCGGCGTCGACGATGTCGTACGCAGCGTCGCCGAGGTCCTCGGCGCCCGGGTCGTCGTGCTCGACCTCGACGGGGAGGTCATCGCGAGCAGCGCCCCGGACCAGCCGGTCTCCGACTACGAGGCGGCCGTGACCCGGCGCAGCCTCGACCTGAGCCGCACCGCCGGCAGCGGTGACGTCTACGCCACCCCGGTGCTCGCCGGCGCCGAGCAGCTCGGCTCGATGCTTCTCGGCCCGCGTGAGGTCGACCGCGACGACGGTGATCTGGACGACGGCGACCAGCGGATCCTGGAGCGAGCCGCGCTGGTGACGGCGCTGCTGCTGCTCTTCCGCCGCAGCGTCGCCGAGGCCGAGGGGCGGGTGCGCGGCGAGCTCCTCGACGAGCTCCTCTCCGGCACCACCCCGGACCCGGAGACGCTGCGCGAGCGCGGCCGGCTGCTGAAGGCGGACCTGTCCAGGCCCTACGCCGTGGTGGTGGCGAACGTCCCCGGCGACCGGGCGCGTGTGGGGCAGGCGGCGACGTTCGTCGCGGCCACCCACGACGGGTTCGCGGCGGTGCGGCAGGGGCAGGTCGTGCTGATCTTCCCCGACTGCGCCGCCCGCGCCGCCGGCGAGCTGGTGGTCGAGGGACTGCGGCTCTCGGCGGGGGCGCCGGTGACGGTCGGTGCGGCCGGGCCGGTGCCGGGGCCGCTGAGCAGCCCCGACGCCGTGGTGAAGGGTTACGCCGAGGCCCGTCGCTGCCTGGCGGCGGCGATGACCCTGGGCCGCGAGGGTGAGGTGGTCACCGCCGACGACCTGGGGTTCGTGGGGCTGCTGCTCGGCTCCGACGGCCACCCGGCGGCGTACGTCACCTCGCGGCTGGGTCCGGTGATCGACTACGACACCGCGAAGGGGTCGAAGCTGGTCGAGACCCTGCGGGCCTACTTCGCCGCCGACCGTAACCTCACCCGCACCGCAGCGGCGCTGCACGTGCACGTCAACACCGTGACCCAGCGCCTGGAGCGGGTCACCCGGCTGCTGGGCAAGGGCTGGCAGGAGCCGGAGCGCCAGCTCGAGGGAGTCGATGTCGTAGCGCAGCGCCAGCGCGCGCAGCTCGTCGTCGGCGATCTTCCGGAGCCGTTCGT
>NZ_JBHVKJ010000035.1:0-70711 GCF_042798275.1 Nocardioides sp. NPDC057767
CCTTGGCGCGTTCGATCGGCAGTCCGTAGATGCGCCCGGCGATGCGTCAGGACCCGGCGACTCGGCCTCAGGCGAGGACGGTCTCGAGCGCGACCGAGTCGATCCCGACGGCCTCGCCGACAGGGGCGTTGGTCAGCTGACCGGCATGGGTGTTGAGGCCCTTGGCGAGCGCGGCGTCGTCACGCAGCGCCTGTTGCCAGCCCTTGTTGGCCACCGCGACGGCGTAGGGCATCGTCGCGTTGGTGAGGGCGTAGGTCGAGGTGTTGGGCACCGCGCCGGGCATGTTGGCCACGCAGTAGAACGTCGAGTTGTGGACCTGGTAGGTCGGGTCGGCGTGGGTGGTGGCGTGGGAGTCCTCGAAGCAGCCGCCCTGGTCGATGGCGATGTCGACGAGCACCGAGCCGGGCTTCATCCGCGAGACCAGGTCGTTGCTGACCAGCTTCGGCGCGGCCGCGCCGGGGATCAGCACGGCACCGATGACGAGATCGGCCTGGAGCACCTGCTCCTCGAGCACGAGCTTGTTGGAGGCCAGGCCGTGGACCTGGTTGGAGTAGCGCCAGAACGACATCCGCAGCTTCTCCAGGTCGGTGTCGAGCAGGGTGACGTCGGCGCCCATGCCGAGCGCGATGTTGGCGGCGTTCTGCCCGGAGACACCGGCACCGATGATGACGACCTTGGCGTTGGCGACACCGCCGACACCGCCCATCAGCACGCCGCGGCCGCCCTGGGCCTTCATCAGGTTGTAGGCGCCGACCTGGGGCGCCAGGCAGCCGGCGACCTCCGACATCGGGTAGAGCAGCGGCAGCGCCCGGTTGGGCAGCTCGACGGTCTCGTAGGCGATCGCGGTGACCTTCTTGGCCAGCAGCTCCTCGGTCAGCGGCTTGTCAGCGGCCAGGTGGAGGTAGGTGAACAGGGTCAGGCCCTCGCGCAGGCGGTGGTACTCCTCCGCGATCGGCTCCTTGACCTTCAGGACCATGTCGGCGTTGCCCCAGGTCTCGTCTGCGTCGCCGAGGATCTTGGCGCCGACCGCGGCGTACTCGCCGTCGGGGATGGAGGAGCCGAGGCCGGCGCCGGCCTCGACGAAGACCTCGTGGCCGTTGGCCACCAGCTCGTGGACGCCCGAGGGGGTGATCGCCACCCGGTATTCGTGGTTCTTGACTTCCTTGGGTACGCCGATTCTCATTGTCCTGCCTTCATCTCGTGGCCCTGAATGTGGTGGTCCGTGGGTTGTGGGTCAGCCGGATGTTCGCCGCCTGATGCGGCATGTCTAACCCCGTGTGGCGCAAGTCACCAAAACCACGTCGTTCGGTCATCGACCAGGCGCCTGTTCAGACTCTGCCACGCGACTTGAGAGCGGCGTACGCAAGCACAGCCTGGACGACCGGCGAGTCGGTTGCCCGGCCGCTCAGGACGGCTTCCAGGAGCTCCTCGAAGGGCACCCAGTGGATGCTCATCTCGGCCTCCTCGTGCTCGAGCTCGAAGCCGTCCCGGTCGGTCGCGGTCAGACCGCGGGCGAGGAAGAAGTGGTGGATCTCCTCGGAGATCCCCGGCGAGGTGTAGGTCGAGAGCAGCGGCGTCCACTCGGCCGCCTCGTGCGCCACCTCCTCGCGCAGCTCGCGCACGGCGACGTCGAGCGGGTCCTCGCCGGGATAGTCGATCAGACCGGCCGGAAGCTCGACGAAGCGGCGCTTGGCGGGGTGGCGGTACTGGGTGATCACCAGGGCCCGCTCGTCATCGTCGAGCGCCAGCACCACCGCCGCACCGGGGTGCTCGACGACGAGACGCCGAAACGGCTCCTCGTCCTCGTGACCTGGCCGGTTGATCCGGTCCGCACGCAGCGCGACCACCCAGCCGTCGCGGTGGAGGTCCTCGCTCGAGGCGACCGGCCAGCTCTCGGGGGCGTCCCACTCGGTGAGGGGCCCCGGGTCCAGCGGCATGGCCGAGTCGGAAATTCGTGCGTCCGATGTCATGGCCCGAGGCTACCCTCGGCCCATGTCCGCGATCTCCCCCGCCGCCCCTGCCTCACTCACCCAGGAGGAGGCCGCCGCACGCGCCGCCTCGATCACCGTGGAGCGCTACGACATCTCGCTCGACATGACCGGTCTGCTGGAGGGCGAGACGCTCTCCAGCGTCTCCACGATCACGTTCTCCGCCACTTCCGGCTCGAGCACGTTCGTCGACTGCGTGGCCGAGGTGTCGGCCGCCACGCTCAACGGCACCGACCTCGACCTCGCCACGATCAGCGCTGGACGGATCCCGCTCGAGGACCTCGCCGAGACCAACACCCTCGTCGTCAGCGCGTCCCAGTCCAACACCGCCTCCTCCGAGGGTGTGCTGCGCACCGTGGACCCGTCCGACGGCAACGTCTACGTGTGGACCTCCTTCGAGCCCGACGACGCCCGCCGGCTCTGGGCCTGCTTCGACCAGCCCGATCTCAAGGCGGTGCACGCGTTCACCGTGACCGCGCCCGAGCAGTGGACCGTGCTGTCCAACTCGGCGCCGAGCGACGTCTCGGACGCGACGGCCGGCGCCAGGACGTGGGTCTTCGAGGACACTCCCCCGCTGTCGACGTACGTCGTGGTGGTCAACGCCGGGCCGTTCGTCGAGGTCCGTGCCGAGCGTGGCGGCTACGACCTGGGGCTCTACGCCCGTCAGTCGCTGGCGAGCCAGCTGGAGCGGGACCGCGAGGAGATCCTCGACGTCACCGAGCACGGCCTGGCCTGGTTCGGGAGCAAGTTCGCGATGCCGTTCCCGCAGCGGCGCTACGACCAGATCTTCGTGCCCGACATGGGCGGCGCGATGGAGAACTGGGGCGCGGTCACGCACAGCGACATCTTCCTCTTCCGGACGACGCCGACCCATGCCGACCGCACCGAGCGCACCAACGTGATCCTGCACGAGATGGCGCACATGTGGTTCGGCGACCTGGTCACGATGCGCTGGTGGGACGACCTGTGGCTCAACGAGGCCTTCGCATCGTGGGCGGCCGTCTGGGCGTCGGCGGCCCTGCCCGACTACACCGACGTATGGGCCGCGATCGCGCTGACCGAGAAGAAGATGGCCTACGACACCGACCTGACGGCCGCCACCCACCCGATCCGCGGAGTGGTGCCCAGCGTGGACGTCGCGATGGCCAACTTCGACGCGATCACCTACATGAAGGGCCAGGCGGTGCTGCAGCAGCTGCACGCCTACATCGGAGAGGAGGCCTACCTGGCCGGGCTGCAGGCCTACTTCGCCGAGCACGCCTACGGCAACACCGTCCTCGACGACCTGATGGGCGCCTTCGGCACCGCCGCGGGCAAGGACCTCTCCGCCTGGACCACCGCCTGGCTCGATCACGCCGGCACCGACGTGATCACCCTCGCCGACGGCAAGGTGTCGGTCACCAGCGCTGACGGAACCGTACGTCCGCACCGGCTCGACATCGCCTCCTACGACGACGCCGGCGCCCTGCTCGCGACCACCCCGGTCACCGTGGAGGGCGAGCCCGTCGTCGTCTCGCTCCCCGACGCGGCCGCGCACCTGGTCAACGCGACCGACGTGACCTTCGCGGCGGTGCGCTCCGACGAGGCCAGCGAGGCCTGGCTCGGCCGCAACGCCGGCATCCTGCCCGACGCGGTGGCGCGAGCGGTCGCGGTCAACAGTGCGTGGTCGGCACTGTTCCGTGGTGAGATCGGCGGGCCCGAGGTCGTCTCCCGGGTCGTCTCGGTCCTCGAGCGCGAGCGGAACCCGCAGGTCACCGGGGAGTTCCTGGGCATGGCCGGGACCGCGGCCGAGCTCTGGACCGCTCCGGAGCGGGTCGCCGAGCAGCGCGCGCTGGTCGCCGCGGCCGCCGCGGTCCTCGCCGAGGATCCCGCCAACCGCGACACCGCGCTGCGGGTCGTCGCCTCGCACGCCTCCACACCCGAGCAGATCGCACTCGCCGAGGCCGGGGCCGCCGAGGACGTCCAGGTCGCCTGGCGGCTGCTCGGCCGGCGCGCGGAGCTGGGTGACTACGACGCCGAGGCGGTCGCAGCCCTGGAGGCCCGCGACCCGGATCCCGAGTCCTGGGTCAGCGCCCTGGCCGTACGCACCGCCCAGCCGCTCGCGGAGGCCAAGGAGGAGGCCTGGCAGGTGACCATGGTCGAGCGCCGGCTGCCGCGCACCGACAGCGCCTACACGTTGAGCTCGGCGTTCTGGCGGCCGGGCCAGGACGAGGTCCTGGCGCCGTACGCCCCGCGCTATCTCGAGGCCGTCGCCGCCATCAGGGGCGGCGGGCTGCTCTCCTTCGGGCTCCAGCTCAGGTTCTACCCGGCCCAAGCCGGTGAGGACGTCGCCGAGGCCGCACGGGCCGCCTGCGAGGGAGACACGCTCGTGCCGTTCGTACGGCAGACGGTCATCCGTCTCGCCGACGTGCACTCGCGGCAGGTGGCAGCTCGCGCGCTGTGAGATCGCAGTGAGATCGCAGTGAGATCGCTCCGGGTCGAGAAGGTATGGCCCGGGAACCCGTCGGGTACCCGAGTGTCGTACGCAATCGAGAGGAGACGCGAGAGAGATGAGCACCATCCAGAAGAGCGTCCAGGTCGGCGTTCCGGTCAGCACTGCGTATGACCAGTGGACCCAGTTCGAGTCGTTCCCTCAGTTCATGGAGGGCGTCGAGTCAGTCCGTCAGCTCGACGACAAGCACCTGCACTGGAAGGCCGAGATCGGCGGCGTCACCCGTGAGTGGGATGCCGAGATCGTCGACCAGGTTCCCGACGACCGGATCACCTGGCGCGCCGTGGAGGGCGCGAAGAACCAGGGCACGGTCTCGTTCACCGAGGACCAGATGAGCAAGACGACGAACGTCACGCTGCGCCTGGAGTACGAGCCCGAGGGCATGGTCGAGAAGACCGGTGACGTCCTCAAGATCGTCGACAAGCGCGCCGAGGGCGACCTCGAGCGGTTCAAGGACTTCATCGAGCACCGCGGCACCGAGACCGGTGCCTGGCGCGGCGAGGTGAAGCCGACCGGCGAGGTACGCGAGTAGCGCACACAGACGCGAGCCCCCTGGGTCCGGCACCAGCCGGCCCCAGGGGGCTCGTCACGTCAGCTGCTCAGGCCTCGGCGGGCTCAGGCAGCTCGACCTCGCTGACCTCGCGGCGCAGGTTGGTCTCGTCGATCGGGAACCGCTGCTCCTTCTGCCGGTCGAGGGCCGCCTTCACCAGGCCGGCGAACAGCGGGTGCGGGCGGGTCGGCCGCGAGCGGAGCTCGGGGTGGGCCTGGGTCGAGACGTAGTAGGGGTGTACGTCGCGGGGCAGCTCGACGAACTCGACGAGCTGGTTGTCGGGCGAGAGCCCGGAGAAGACCAGGCCGGCGTCCTCGAGCTGGTCACGGTAGGCGTTGTTGACCTCGTAGCGGTGGCGGTGGCGCTCCTCGATGGAGGTCGCTCCGTAGACCTCGGCCGCGATCGAGCCCTTCTTGAGCTCGGCCGGGTAGAGCCCCAGGCGCATCGTGCCGCCCAGGTCACCGGCGCCCTCGACGTACGCCTTCTGCTCCTCCATCGTCGCGATGACGGGCTCGGGGGTCTCGGCGTCGAACTCCGTGGAGTCGGCCTTCTCCAGGCCGAGCACGTTGCGGGCGTACTCGATGACCATGCACTGCAGACCCAGGCACAGGCCCAGCGTGGGGATCTGGTGGGTGCGGGTGTAGGTCAGTGCGCCGAGCTTCCCCTCCAGGCCACGGATGCCGAAGCCACCGGGAACGCAGACGGCGTCGACGTCGTGGAGGTTCTTCGCGGCACCCTCGGGGGTCTCGCACTCATCCGACGGGATCCAGCGGATGTGGACCTTGGCCTCGTTGGCGAAGCCGCCGGCGCGCAGCGCCTCGCCGACGCTGAGGTAGGCATCGGGGAGGTCGATGTACTTGCCGACCAGGCCGATGGTGAGCTCCTCCTTGGGGTGGTGCACCCGGCGGAGCAGGTCCTCCCACAGCGCCCAGTCGACGTCGCGGAAGGGCAGGTCGAGCTTGCGCACGACATAGGCGTCGAGGCCCTCGCGGTGGAGCACCTTCGGGATGTCGTAGATGCTCGGGGCGTCGGCGGCGGTCACCACGGCGTCCTCGTCGACGTCGCACATGAGCGCGATCTTGCGCTTGATGCCCTCGGGCAGCTCGCGGTCGGCGCGGCACACGATGGCATCGGGCTGGATGCCGATCTGGCGCAGCGCCATCACCGAGTGCTGCGTCGGCTTGGTCTTGAGCTCCTTGGACGGGCCGATGTAGGGCACCAGGGAGACGTGCACGAAGAAGACGTTGTCGCGGCCGAGGCGCTGGCGCACCTGGCGGGCGGCCTCGAGGAACGGCAGCGACTCGATGTCGCCGACGGTGCCGCCGATCTCGGTGATCACGACGTCGACCTCGGGGCCGTGCATGGCCAGGACCCGCTCGGAGATCTCGTCGGTGATGTGCGGGATCACCTGGACCGTCTCGCCGAGGTAGTCGCCGCGGCGCTCCTTGGCGATCACGTTGGAGTAGACCTGCCCGGTGGTCACGTTGGCGTGGCCGACCAGGTCGGTGTCGAGGAACCGCTCGTAGTGGCCGATGTCGAGGTCAGTCTCGGCACCGTCGTTGGTCACGAAGACCTCACCGTGCTGGAACGGGTTCATCGTGCCGGGGTCCACGTTGAGGTACGGGTCCAGCTTCTGCATGGTCACGCTCAGACCACGCGAACGGAGAAGACGGCCGAGGGACGATGCCGTCAGGCCCTTTCCCAATGAGGAGGCGACGCCCCCGGTGACAAAAATGTGCTTGGTCAAGCTCGCCGACTTCATGGACCTCAATCCTATCAACGCTTCAGCAGGCCGCCGAAACCTGACGCACCGAAATCGCCACCTTGTTGGCTCCGCTGTCGCGCCAGCACGAGCGGCGTGGCCACCTGACCGGTGACCGTCTCGACACCGTCGACCGACGCGAACCAGCCCGGCCAGTCGTTGGCGCGGAGCGTCTCCAGGTCCTCGGAGTCGGTGGTTCCGCCCACGACCAGGCCTTTCGTGGTGGCGCCGAGCCCTTCGACGAGACCTTCGACGGCGGTCGTGTCCTGGCTGTTCTCGCCGAGGACGACCAGGACGAGGTCGGCCGGCCCGGTCGGTCGTCCCCGGGCCGTGACCAGGTCGCCGGTGAGCAACGCCACAGCGGCGGTCTTGGCGGGCTGATCGAACTCCGTGGGTGGCTTCGTGCCGGCGTAGGTCTCCCCGACGACCTGACCCATCCGCTGGTAGGTCGCCCGGCCCGCATCGCCTCGGCCGAGCTGCTTGACCAGCTGCGTGGCCAGGCTGTCGACATACTGCTTGCGGTCCGGGTCCAGCAGGTTCGGTCGTACGTCGAGCACCCCCGTCGTCTCGCCACCGGCCGTCTTGATGGTGCCGGTGAGCGCGTCGACCGTCTTCGCGTCCGCGCCGGGGAGGGCGAGGACCGCGACCCGCTGCCCGGTGAGCTTGCCGGGCAGGAGCTCGTCGCCCGTCTCGGCGACGAACCGCTCCTCGACGGTCTGCGGGTCGTCTCCGGTGTTCGCCTCGCCTCGGCCGGAGGTGGTGCTCGCGGCGGCACCCTCACCCGCGCCGCCCCCGAAACTGCCCCCGAAACCGGCTCCGAAGCCGGTGCCGATCTCGGTCAGATCGTGGTCGGCGGCCCAGATGCCGGCGGGTACGCCGATCGCCAGCGCCGTCACCGCCGCCAGAACCGGCAGGGCCAGCCGACGGCTTCGGGGCTCCCTGCGCCGCACCGCCGGAACAGCGGAGGCGTCGATCAGCGTCGGGCCGAGGGCGAGCCGGGTCAGGTAGGTGCCGGCCAGGCCGGGGCGCTGGTCCTCGAGGAAGTCGGTCAGTGTGGTGCTCAGCCCGGCGCCGATCACGAGCGAGGGATGCTGCGTGTAGGCGACGAGCAGGGCCGCGTCCTCGGGCGCGAGGGACGACTCGAACCGCTTCGGCTGCACCCCGACCCGGTCGAGGAGCTCGGCCGCGCTCTCGCTCGCGGAGCCACCCGGAGCGAGCACGACCTCCGCTGCGCTGGTGAGCACCTTCGGTTCGGGGTAGGTGTCGGTGTCCGGGCCCAGGACGAGCACGGCGTGGCGTACCTGCTTCTTGGTCAGCCTCTTCGCCGCGGGTCCGACTGCGATGATCGCCGGGCGCTGCTCGCGCAGGAAGCCCTTGAGGTCGCCCAGGAGCCGATCCAGGTCGGGGTGGTCGGCGATCACGACGACGGGTCGGCCGGCCAGCGGGGTGTCGAGCGGAGGTACGCCGTTGCCGTGCAGCAGCACCTCCTCCTCGCGCTTGAGCAGCTCGCTGCTGTTGTGGGTGAAGAGCTCCAGATGGGAGCTCAGCCCCCGCTTCGCGTCCTCGAGGTCGTTGTCCAACGACTCCTGGTCGAGCGCGCGCCCTGCGGTCAGCAGCTGCTCACCGTCGAAGATCTCGCCGTCGAGGATCCGGGCCTTCCGCCCGTCGACCAGCTTCTCCAGGCCCGCCTCGCCGACCTTGTCGATCAGCTCGATCCCGGCGTCAACCAGCGTCTGCGGGCCCCGGTTGGGGTAGCGCCCCGACACCATCGGCTGGGCGTTGACGACGGCGATCACACCCTTGGCAGCGAGCGCCAGGGCGGTGCTCCGGTCGAGATCGACATGGTCGATGACCGCGATGTCACCCTCTTTGAGCCGCGGGATCAACGCTCTGGTCGGCCGTCCCGAGCGGAGGGTGCCGCGGATGCCCGGAAGTACGGAAGGAATCTGGCGAGTAGGCAGTCTCATGTCCCGCCAATCCTCCCCCGGTATCAGGGCACGACCCCGGATCTCTCATCCGGCGAGTCGGTCGTCGTGGCGGCCGAATGCGTACGTTTGGTGGCCGAATCTGCAGTTGTGGCGTGTGTCGTTCACCACAACTGCAGATTCGTTGACCAGATCTGCGGACTCGGCCGCCAGAACTGAGGTCTCGGCGGGTCAGGCCTTCGCGGAGCGGGCGACCTCGAGGAGCTCACGGGCGTGCGCGATGGCGGTGTCGGAGGCGGTCAGCCCGGCCAGCATCCGCGAGAGCTCGCGCTCGCGGGACTCGTCGTCGAGGACGGTGAGCCCGGAGCTGGTGACAACTCCGTCGCTGGTCTTCTCGACGGCCACGTGGTGATCGGCGAAGGCGGCGACCTGTGGCAGGTGGGTGACCACCAGGACCTGCGCGGTGCGGGCCAGGTGGGCGAGACGGCGGCCGATCTCGACCGCCGCGGTGCCGCCGACACCGGCGTCGACCTCGTCGAAGACGAAGGTCGGGACCGGGCTGGTGGCGGCCAGGACCACCTCGATGGCCAGCATCACCCGGGAGAGCTCACCGCCGGAGGCGCCCTTGTGGAGCGGGCGGGGCTCGGAACCGGTGTTGGCCGCCAGCAGCAGCTCGACCTCGTCGAGACCGTTCGAGCCGTAGCGCAGCCACCGCTGTGCCTTCCCCGACCCGACCTTCAGCGGCGCGTGCGGCTCGTCCTCGGAGGCGGGCGCGTCGGTCTCCTTCTGCCGTACGTCGACCACCAGTCGGGCGTGCGGCATGGCCAGTCCGGTCAGCTCGTCGCTGACCGCCTTGGCCAGGGCGCCGGCGGCGTCGGCACGGGCGGCCGACAGCGCCAGGCCGGCCTCGGCGAGGGCGGCTCTCAGCCGCGTACGCTCCCCGCGGAGCTCCTCGATGCGGTCGTCGTCCGAGTCGAGCTCGAGCAGCCGCTTGGCGCCGCTCTCGGCCCAGGCGAGCACCTCGTCGATGGTCTCGCCGTATTTCCGGGTCAGCGCGGTCAGGGCGGCGCGACGCTCGGAGACCACCGACAGCCGGGCCGGATCGGTCTCGATCGCGGTCGCGTAGGAGGCGACGTCGGCGGCCAGATCGGAGAGCAGGTAGGAGACCTCGGCGAGGCGGTCGGCCAGCGACGCGGCCTCGGGGTCGTGGTCGCGCACGCCGTCGAGGGCCTGGCGCGCGGCCGAGATCGCGCCCAGCGCGTCGGGGGCGTCGACCTCGGAGGAGAGCGCCTCGCGAGCCTGCTCCGCGGCGGTGCGCAGCGTGTCGGCGTAGCCGAGCCGCTCCTCCTCCTGGGCGAGGGTGACGTCCTCGCCGGGCTCGGGCGTGACCGCTTCGACCTCGCCCAGGCCGAAGCGGAGCAGGTCGGCCTCCTGCGCCCGCTCCCGGGCATGGGTGGTGACCTCGTCGAGCTCGCGCTCGACCTTGTGGAGCTGGCTGTGGAGGTCGGCGTAGGCGGCGAGGAGCTTGGCGACGGGCTCACCGCCGAAGCGGTCGAGCGAGTCACGCTGGGCACGTGGCTGCAGCAGCCGGTGCTGGTCGGACTGGCCGTGGACGGCGACGAGCGGGGAGGTCACCGAGCCCAGGGTGGCGACCGGGACGGTCGCTCCCCCGACGTAGGCCCGCGCGCGTCCTTCGGCGGCCACGGTGCGGGCGACGAGGACGCGGCCCTCCTCGACCTCTCCCCCGGCCTCCTCGGTCGCGTCGACGACGGCCGGCAGCGACCGGGCGTCGATGACGCCTTCGACCCGGGCCGCCTTCTTGCCCTTGCGGACGGAACCGGCGTCGCCGCGACCGCCGAGCAGCAGCCCGAGCGCGGTCACGATCATCGTCTTGCCCGCGCCGGTCTCACCGGTCACGACGGTCAGTCCTGGTCCGAGCTCCAGCGTCGAGGACTCGATGATCCCGAGTCCGGAGATCCTGATCTCCTCAAGCATGCTCGCCTCCGTTCATCCTGAACGGACGCCGTTCCGCGGCGCCTCGCCATCCCTCCACAGACAGTCCGAACTTCCGCACCAGACGATCCGTGAACGGGGCCTGGTGCAGGCGGACGAGTCTGACAGGCTCCACCCCCCGGGTGACCTCGATCCGGGCGCCCGGGCCCAGGTCGTAGGAGCGCCGGCCGTCGCACCACAGCACCCCGGCGCCATCGGCCCGGGTGATCACCTCGACGGCCAGGACCGAGGTCGGCGCCACCACCATCGGCCGCGCGAAGAGCGCGTGGGCGCTGATCGGGGTCAGCAGCAGAGCCTCGACGCCGGGCCACACGACCGGGCCGCCGGCGGAGAAGTTGTAGGCCGTCGAGCCGGTCGGGGTCGCACAGACGACGCCGTCGCAGCCCCACCTCGACAGCGGCCGGCCGTCGATCTCGACAACCACCTCGAGCATCCGCTCGCGAGACGCCTTCTCGACGCTGGCCTCGTTGACCGCGAACGTACGAAAGACCTTCTTGCCGTCCTCGAAGACGCTGACCTCGAGGGCGAGCCGGTCCTCGGAGGTGTAGCGGCGCTGCACGATCGCCTCGATCGTCGACTCGACGTCGTCGTACTCCGCCTCCGCGAGGAACCCGACGTGTCCCAGGTTGACCCCGAGCACCGGGGTGCGGTGGGGCTGGACGATCTCGGCGGCGCGCAGGATCGTGCCGTCGCCACCGATGACCAGCGCCAGCTCGCAGTCGCTGCTGGCGTCGAGCTCGTCGGCAGCCAGCTCCAGCTTCGGCTCGTAGGCGGCCGGGTCGATGCCGAGGTCGACGGCCTCGCTGGCCAGCATCCTCACCACGATGCCGTGGACCGCGAGCGACTTGGCACAGGCGAGACCGACCTCGCGGGCCTCCTCGCGCCCGGTGTGGATGAGCATGAGGACGCGCCGAACCTCGACTGAGTCCTCAGATGCTGGGCCCACAGCAGGGGTATCGGCGTCAGTCACGGATCAACCTTCTCAGACGGCACCGACACTTCGCGGACGGCCTGGATCTCCAGGCCGCGCTGCTCGCGCACGGCTTCCTCGATCTCGGCCTCGCTGACCGTCGCCTCACCACGGCGCAGCCAGAGAAAGAACTCCACGTTGCCCGAGGGGCCCGGCAGCGGGCTGGTCGTGACCGCGCGCGCACCCCAGCCGCGCTTGGCAGCTGCTGCCGCCACGGCGTTGACGGCCTCGGCCCGCAGAGCCGGGTCGCGCACCACGCCGCCCTTTCCGACCCGGTCCTTGCCGACCTCGAACTGCGGCTTGACCATCAGGGCCAGGTCGCCGTCGGGGCTGGTGACGCCGATCAGCGCGTCGAGGACGAGCCCGAGGGAGATGAAGGAGAGATCGCCTACGACGACATCGACGGGTTCCCCGACCACGTCGAGGGAGAGGTCGCGGATGTTGGTGCGGTCGTGGATGACGACCCGCTCGTCCTGCTGGAGCCTCCAGGCGAGCTGGCCGTAGCCGACGTCGACCGCGACGACCTGCCTGGCGTCGTTGCGAAGCAGTACGTCGGTGAACCCGCCCGTCGAGGCGCCGGCGTCCAGGCAGCGGCGGCCCTCGACCGAGAGTCCTAGCGGCTTGAACGCCGCGAGTGCTCCGGCGAGCTTGTGGCCGCCGCGGGAGACGAAGTCGGGGCGGTCTGGATCCTCGGTCACCACGATGGCGACATCGGTCGTGACCCCGGTGGCCGGCTTGGTGGCACGGTTTCCGGAGACGGTGACGCGGCCGGCGGCGATCAGCTCGCTGGCGTGCTCACGGGATCGGGCCAGCTTGCGCCGGACCAGCTCGGCGTCGAGACGCAGGCGGCGAGGAGGCATGTGCTCGCCTCTCAGGGCTGGTCGGTCGGCTGCGGCTCGCCGGACGCGGCGGCGATCCGGGCCATCGCGTCGTGGGCTCCGGTGTCGGGGTCCAGGGCGCGGCGCAGCTCGGTGTGGGCGGCCTCGAAGACGCTGACGTGCTCGGTCAGCGGCAGCTCGTCGAGCCGGTCGAGCGACTCGAGGACCGCGTCGACGCGCGCGACACCGGTGTGCGGCGCCGTGCCGGCGCCACCCAGCCCGGCCGGGGCCGGAGTCTCGTCGAAGTGCTGCTCGCTCATGAGGCTGAGACTACCGTCCCGCCGTCGGCATCCGGGCGAGGCGGCTCGGCCTGCGTGCCGATCGTGGCCACCGCTCCGGTGGCGTCCAGGTGCGCCCAGGCGCTGGTCGCGGCCACCCGCCACCAGTCGTCGGTGCTCCCCTGGCCGGTGACGCGCAGCTCGCCGTCGCGCACCTCCGCCGCCCAGCCGCCCAGCCGCGCCACCGTGCCGTCGCTGTCCGGGGCCGCGTGGGTCTCCAGCAGCCCGCGCAGGTCGGAGGCGATGTAGGCCGGCCGCCGGTGCGGCTCGGCGGCGACCAGCTCATCGAGGCCGGTCACGCCGGTGAGCACCAGCAACGTGTCGACGCCGGCGTTGTGCCCGCCCTCGATGTCGGTGTCGAGGCGGTCGCCGACCATCAGCGGGCGCTCGGCCGCGGTGCGCCGGATGGTCTCCTCGAGCAGCGGCCGCGACGGCTTTCCCGCGACGACGGGTTCGACACCCGAGAACCGGCGCAGGGTGTCGACCAGGACGCCGTGGCCCGGAGCGATGCCATAGGCGGCCGGGAAGGTCATGTCGGTGTTGCTGGCGACCCAGAAGAGTCCGTCCTTGATCCGGACCGCCGCGCGCAGGATGTCCTTCCACAGCAGCTCTGGGTTGTAGCCGGTCACGATCGCCTCGGCGTCCTCGTCGACGGCCACCGGCACCAGGCCGACCGCCTCGAGCGGCTCGCGGAGCCCGGCCGCGCCCAGGTTGACCACCTTCGCCCCCGGCGCGAGCCGCTCGGCGAGGACATGGGCGGCGGCCTGCGCCGAGGTGACCACGTCCTCGGCGGTCGCCTCGATCTCCAGGTTTCGGATGTTCGCGGCGACCTTGGCCGGAGTCCTGGCGGCGTTGTTCGTGATGAACGCCAGGTGCAGCCCGGCCTCGCGGGCCGCGGCGAGCGCCTCGGGGGCGCGCGGGACGGCGGCGCCACCGATGTAGACCACTCCGTCGAGGTCGAGCATCGCCACGTCGTAGACGGAGGCGAGTGTCCGTTCTGAGCCCTTCAACTGATGGCCGGTCAGCACACGCAGTTCCTTACTCTGAGTCGGGGGTTCGGCGAATGGCACCAGTGTGACCCTACGATGTGCGGATGGACGATACGGGTGTGGTCAGGGCGCCGTACCTGGGGCGTCCGCTGCGCCTGGAGCCTTTTCGAGCGCTCTCGCTGGCACCGTCCCGCATCGGTGACCCGACCTCGGCGCGGCTCTACTCGCGGCCCTATCGCGGCGTCGCGTCCCGGATCAGCTCGTGGCTGGCACGTGGCGACCTGCGCGAGCATCGCGACCTCGCGCTCTATCTGCACGAGTACACCGCGGCCGGGATCACCGTGCGGGGCGTCGTCGGGATCCTCGACGTGTCGCACCGCACCGGCGAGCCCGGCCAGGCCGCTGTGCTCCCCCACGAGGGCGTACGAACCGCGCAGGCCGAGCAGCTCGCGTCCCGGATGCGGCAGATGCGAGTGCACCCGGCTCCGATCCTGCTCACCTACCACGCGCCCGACGGCGTCGCAGCGCTGCTCGACCGGGTGCAGGCCAGCCCTCCCGAGGAGCAGTACGACGACCACGGCGGTCAGCACCATCGTGTCTGGGCGATCACCGACAAGGCACTGATCGGGCAGCTGCGCGCGGCCTGGGCGAGCCAGCAGGCGCTGATCGCCGACGGGCACCACCGCTACGCGGCCTACGCCGAGCTCCAGGGGGTCGCCGAACCGGGCGGGTCCGCCGCGACGGACTTCGGTCTGGCGATGCTCATCGACCAGGACGACACGCCGTTGCAGCTCGGAGCGATCCACCGGGTGCTCGCCGGAGTGAACCTGCGTGACCTACGGGCCGCGGCCGAGGCCGTCGGCGCGAAGTGGAGCGCGGGCGGCCGTGACGCCACGCTGGGCAGGCTGGGGCCAAAGGTCATCGTGGTCAGCGACGGCCGGGGCTGGGCCACGATCGACGTCGACACCTCCCGGAGTCCGATCACCGGTGATGTCGGCTATCTGCACGACCGGGTCCTCCCGGAGCTGCACCGACAGCCCTCGCGGGTGCTGCACGCGCACCAGGTGGATGCCGCGCTGAAGCGGGCCCGCCCGGGCCGCGACGTCGCGGTGCTGCTGGCGGCGCCCACGTTCGACACCATCCTGTCCTCGGCGTCGATCGGTCAGCTGCTCCCGGAGAAGGCGACCTCCTTCCAGCCCAAGCCGCACCCCGGGGTGCTCATCCGGCTTCTCGACGCAGCTCGACTCGAGAAGTCTCGCCACTAGCTGGCCTGCCTGGTCGCGGCGGCGGCACGACTCACACGTCTGGCCGTCAGCACCTCGACCTCGGTCATCGACTGCAGGCGTCCGCCGGTCTTGAAGAACCGGCGGCGCAGGGACCCGTTGACCTCGATCACGTCCCCGACCTGCCAGGTCGTCGCGGCTCGACGGACCCGGGCGACCCAGCTGTGACACTCGAGCGCGTCGATCTGCACCCGGCTCCCCCGGCGTTTGTCGCGCGGCCTGTTCACCACCACCCTGAACGCGGTGAGCTGGTCGCCGCTCGGCAGCTCCCTCTCCTCGGCTGCCAGCGACAGCCGGCCGATCAGCCGCACCTCGTTGACCGTTGCCAGCCCGCCGGCCGGCCCCATCCGCTCGCCATCGTCCGGTGATGGCTCCTTCTCTACCCTTGCGACCGTCATCTCGATCACCTCCGACCACCATCGTGGTCAAGGGCACCGACAGTTCCGCCCGGGCCTGTGAGGCCTGTGGAGAACCCCGGTCCGAACCCTGCCTGTGGACGGTGATCGGCCCGTCCGAGCGAGCTCTCAGAGCGCCTTCGCCGGCCGGTAGCGCGAGACCGTCGGGTCGCCGGCGACCCAGAACCGCCACGGACGCTCCGGCGCGAGACGCAGTCCGACCCGCGGTCCGGCGGCCACCTCGATCGCCGCCCAAGCCTCGGCCGGCGCCAGGTCCAGCTCGAAGTCGGTCGTCCCGTTCATGGTGAGGTCGATGCCGAGGGCCGAGGCGAGGCGGGCCGGGCCACGGGCGAGATCGACGTCGCGTACCGCTCCGCGTCGTTCCCGGACCGCCTCGATCCCCTCGATCACCTCTCCCGCGCGGAGCAGGATCCCCCCGGGTTCGCCGGCCGGGTGGCAGACCAGGTTGGCGCAGTAGTGCATCCCGTAGGTGAAGTAGACGTAGAGCCGCCCCGGCGGACCGAACATCACCCGGTTGCGGTTCGTCTCGCCGCGGAAGGCATGCGAGCCGGGGTCGTCGGCCGCGTATGCCTCCACCTCGGTGAGACGCACCTTCACCCCGTCGAACGACAGCGTCGCCCCGAGGAGCCGCGGAGCGGTCACCTCGGGGCGCTGGTGCAGCAGGTCGGTGAGGAGCACTAGGACGGACGGAACCCGGCTGCCTTGGACCGGAGCTCGGCGAGCTGCTCGGCGACCCGGTCAGGGGCCGTGCCGCCCCGGCCGTCCCGGGAGGCGACCGATCCCTCGATGGTCAGCACCAGGCGTACGTCCGGTGTGAGCGCCGGCGAGATCGTGGCGAACTCCTCGTCGGTCAGAGCGTCCAGCTCCGCCCCACGCTTCTCCGCCGCCTGGACGCAGGCGCCGGCGAGCTCGTGGGCGATCCGGAACGGGGTGCCCTGTCGCACCAGCCATTCGGCGATGTCGGTGGCCAGTGAGAAGCCCTGCGGGGCGAGCTCGGCCATCCGGTCGGTGTTGTAGATCAGCGTCGCGACCTGGCCGGTGAAGGCCGGGAGCAGCACCTCCAGGGTGTCGAGGGAGTCGAAGACCGGCTCCTTGTCCTCCTGCAGGTCACGGTTGTAGGCCAGCGGCAGCGCCTTCAGCGTCGTCAGCAGCCCGGTCAGGTTTCCGACGAGGCGGCCGGCCTTGCCCCGAGCGAGCTCGGAGATGTCGGGGTTCTTCTTCTGCGGCATGATGCTCGAACCCGTCGACCAGGAGTCGTGCAGCGTGACGAAGTCGAACTCCTTGGTCGCCCACAGGATGATCTCCTCGGCGATCCGGCTGATGTCGACGCCGATCTGGGCGCACACGTAGGCGAACTCGGCGACGAAGTCGCGCGAGGCGGTCCCGTCGATCGAGTTGGCGCTCGACCCGGTGAAGCCGAGCTCGGCGGCGACCAGCTCGGGGTCGAGCCCGAGCGACTGCCCGGCGAGCGCCCCGGACCCGTAGGGCGAGTCGCACACGACCCGCGCCTGCCAGTCGTTGAGCCGGTCGACGTCGCGCAGGAGCGTCCAGGCGTGGGCCATCAGGTGGTGGGAGAGCAACACCGGCTGGGCATGCTGGAGGTGCGTACGTCCCGGCATGATCGCGCCGAGGTTCTCCTCCGCCTGTCCGGCGAGGGCGTCGATCAGGTCGAGCACGAGTCCGCGGAGCACGCGCTCGTGGTCGAGCAGATAGCTGCGGAACAGGGTCGCGATCTGGTCGTTGCGCGAGCGCCCGGCACGGAGCTTGCCGCCGACCTCGGGACCGATCTCCTCGATCAGCAGCCGCTCCAGCGCGCCGTGCACGTCCTCGTCGGAGGATGCCGGGAGCAGCCGCCCGGCGGTGAACCGGTCGGCGAGGACGTCCAGGCCCCGGTGGATCTCGTTCTCCTCGTCACCGGTGAGCAGCCCGGCGGCGCCCAGCGCCTTGGCGTGGGCGTGCGACCCGGCGATGTCATAGAGCGCCAGCCGCCAGTCGAACTGCGTCGAGCGCGACAGTGCCTCCAGCTCCGGCGACGGACCCCCGGCGAACCGGCCTCCCCAGAGCTTGCCCTCGTTGGTGGTGTTGGCAGGCGTGGTCACGACTCTCCTCGTACGGCTTTGATAGCGATCTCCATGATGTCAGGAAGTGCGCCGGGGGCTGCGGTGCCCTCGGCGCGGAGCTTGTCCGGCGTCCACCATCCGGCCTGGACGACCGACACGACCTCGATCGGCTCAAGGTTGACGAAGCTGATCTCGACCTCACGGTCGAGGGCGAGGCCGAAGTAGGCGTTGTGGCCGCTGTAGTCGACGCCGTTCCAGCTGAACTCATCCTCGTGGACTCGGACGGGACCGACCAGCGCCTCGGGCGTGACCCGGACGCCGGCCTCCTCCCACAGCTCCCGGACCGCGGCGCCCACCGCTTCCTCGCCCGGGTCGATGGCGCCACCGATGCTGGTCCAGTAGGCGCCTCGCGACGGGTTCCCCGGGTCGGTGTCCTGCAACAGCAGCACCTCGCCGTCCGAGCTGACCGGGAGAACCCGCGCCGAGCTGCGATGGACGCGGACCATCAGTCGTTGCCCGCCTCCAGCGCGGCCTCGTCGAGGATGGTGTCGTCGAGGACCGTCCCCTCGACCGGAAGAGCAGCCGGGATGGGCTTCCCGTCGGTGGCGGCGATGCGGTCGAAGCCACCGGCGGGCAGCTCACCGAAGAGGGTGCCGTTCTCGACCAGGACCGTGCCCTGGTCCAGCGGGTGCCCGGCGTAGATCTCGAGCTTGGAGCGCGAGTCGGCGATGTCGAGGTTGCGCATGGTCAGCTGGCCGATGCGGTCGACGGGGCCGAAGGCGGCGTTCTCGACGCGCTCCATGGAGAGCTTCTCCGGGTGGTAGGAGAAGTGCGAACCCTCGGTGTTGAGGATCGTGTAGTCCTCGCCACGGCGCAGCCGCAGGGTGACCGTGCCGGAGACCAGCGAGGCGATCCAGCGCTGGATCGACTCGCGCAGCATGAGGGCCTGCGGGTCGAGCCAGCGGCCCTCGTAGAGCAGCCGGCCGAGCTTGCGGCCCTCGTTGTAGTAGTTGGACATGGTGTCCTCGTTGTGCACCGCGTTGAGCAGCCGCTCGTAGGCCGCCCACAGCAGCGCCATGCCCGGCGCCTCGTAGATGCCGCGCGACTTGGCCTCGATGATCCGGTTCTCGATCTGGTCGGACATACCCAGGCCGTGGCGACCACCGATCGCGTTGGCCTCGTAGACCAGCGCGACGGGGTCGGAGTAGGTCTTGCCGTTGATCGCCACCGGACGACCCTCGACGAACGAGATCGAGACGTCCTCGGTCTCGATGGCGACCGAGGGGTCCCAGAACTTCACGCCCATGATCGGCTCGACGGTCTCCAGGGAGACGTCGAGGTGTTCGAGGGTCTTGGCCTCGTGGGTGGCGCCCCAGATGTTGGCGTCGGTGGAGTAGGCCTTCTCGGTGGAGTCCCGGTAGGGCAGGTCGTGGGCGGCCAGCCACTCCGACATCTCGTGGCGGCCACCGAGCTCGTGGACGAAGTCGGCGTCGAGCCACGGCTTGTAGATGCGCAGCTCGGGGTTGGCCATCAGGCCGTAGCGGTAGAACCGCTCGATGTCGTTGCCCTTGAACGTCGACCCGTCACCCCAGATGTTGACGTCGTCGGCGTGCATGGCCCGCACCAGCATGGTGCCGGTCACCGCGCGCCCCAACGGCGTGGTGTTGAAGTAGGCACGACCGCCGGAGCGGATGTGGAAGGCGCCGCAGGCGAGCGCGGCCAGGCCTTCCTCGACCAGCTGCGGCTTGATGTCGACGGCGCGGGCGATCTCCGCGCCGTAGGCCATCGCACGGTCCGGGACCCCGGAGATGTCGGGCTCGTCGTACTGCCCGATGTCGGCGGTGTAGGTGCACGGGACCGCGCCCTTGTCGCGCATCCAGGCGACCGCCACGGAGGTGTCGAGGCCTCCGGAGAAGGCGATGCCGACACGCTCACCCTTGGGAAGGGAGGTCAGGACCTTGCTCACGAGATGTTGCTCCTTGCTCTGAAACTTACGGAATGTCTGTGGTCTTGCCGGCGAGGCTGAGGAACCGCTCGACGAGCGCCGCTCCGCCCTTGGGCTCGCGGCCGATGACGAGCACGGTGTCGTCGCCGGCGATGGTGCCGAGGATGTCGGGATACTCGGCCCGGTCGATCGCGGAGGCGAAGTACTGGGCTCCGCCCGCAGGAGTACGCAGCACCACCAGGTTCGCACTCCCGTCGGCGCTCACCAACAGCTCACGGGCGAGTCGGCCGAGCTTGCTGCGTCCGCTCGCGGACTCGCCCGGCGCCACCGCGGTGCGGTCGCCGCCCTCGCCAGGGACGGCGTAGACCAGCGCCCCGGAAGGTGCCCGCACCTTCACCGCGTCGAGCTCGTCCAGGTCGCGCGAGAGCGTCGCCTGGGTGACGTTGACCCCGTGGGACAGCAGCGCCTCGGAGAGCTCGGTCTGCGACCGGATCTCCGTGCCCCAGATGATGTCGACGATCAGCGACTGGCGCGCGCCCTTGGTCGCGGGACGCTGGGTCTCGTTCGTCGTCATCGTCGCTCCCACAAAAACGCCAGGATCGCCTTCTGGGCGTGGCGCCGGTTCTCCGCCTCGTCCCACACCAGGCTCCGCGGACCGTCGAGCACCTCGGCCTCGATCTCCTTGCCGCGGTAGGCCGGCAGGCAGTGGAGCACGACCACGTCGGGGTGGGCGTGGCCGAGCAGCTCGGTGGTGAGCGCGTAGGGCGAGAACACCGCGGCCCGGGCGGCCGCCTCGCTCTCCTTGCCCATCGAGACCCAGGTGTCGGTGATGAGTACGTCGGCCCCGGCTGCCGCTGCGGCCGGATCGGAGGTCACCGTGACCGAGCCGCCGGTCTCCTCGGCGATCTCCTTCGCCCGGACCAGCACCTCCGCGTCGGGCGCGTAGCCCTCCGGCGCGCCGAACCGGACGTGCATCCCGGCGATCGCGCCGGCCAGCGCCCAGGAGTTGCCCATGTTGCAGGCCGCGTCGCCGAGGAAGGCCGCGGTCAGGCCGGCCAGGGACCCCTTGTGCTCCTGCAGCGTCTGCAGGTCGGCGAGCAGCTGGCAGGGGTGGAACTCGTCGGTGAGCGCGTTGACGACCGGGACGCCGGAGTGGGCGGCCATCTCCTCGAGGTCGGTCTGCGCGAACGTACGCCACACGATCTCGCCCGCCTGCCGGCCGAGCACCCGGGCGACGTCGGCGACCGACTCCCGCTCCCCGATCCCGGCCAGGCGGCCGTCGACGAGCATCGAGTGGCCGCCGAGCTCGGCGATCCCGGAGGAGAACGACGCCTGGGTGCGCAGCGTCGGCTTGTCGTAGATCGTGGCCACGGTCACCGGGCCGGCCAGCGGCTTGGCCGCGTAGGGATCCTGCTTCATCGCCGCCGCGAGCGCCAGCACCTCGGCCTGCTCGGCCGGGGTGAGGTCGTCGTCGCGGAGGAAGTGTCTGGTCACTTCGTCGCCTCCTCGCTGCGCTCGGTCACTCCCTCGCTCGGCGCGAGCGGACGAGCAAGCTCGCCGCCCGACCTCGCTTCGGTCGTCTCCGCTGAGTCGAGGATCGCCGGCCAGGCGGCCAGAAGCTTCTCGGCGTCGTCCTCGGTGAGCACGAGCGGCGGCACGATCCGGATCCGCTCGGGGGTGGCGTTGTTGAGGATGAAGCCGGCCTCGAGCGCGGCCGCGGCGACGGCGGCGGTGTCGAGACCGGTGAGAACCACGCCGATGAACAGGCCTTCGCCCTCGACCCTCGCGACCCGCGGGTCGGCGGCGAGACCGTCGCGCAGCTTCTGGCCGAGGACGGTGACGTGCTCGAGGAGGCCCTCGGACTCGATCGTCTCGATCACCGCGAGACCGGCGGCACAGGCGACCGGGTTGCCACCGAAGGTGGTGCCGTGGTTGCCGGGCTCGAAGAGCGTGGCGGCCCGGCCCAGGCCGATGCAGGCACCGATCGGGAAGCCGCCGCCGAGACCCTTGGCCAGGGTCACGATGTCGGCGGTGACGCCCGAGGTCTCGTGGGCGAACCAGCGGCCGGTGCGGCCCAGACCCGACTGCACCTCGTCGAGCCACAGCAGCGCGCCGTGCTCGTCGGCCACGGCGCGCGCGGCAGCGAGGTAGTCGGCGGGTGGCACGATGACGCCGGCCTCGCCCTGGATCGGCTCCAGGATGATCGCCGCGGTCTCGTCGGTCACGGCCGCGGCCAGCGCGGAAGCGTCACCGTAGGGCACGAAGGTGACCTCACCCGGGAGCGGCTCGAACGGCGCCCGGTAGGCCTCCTTGGCGGTCAGCGCCAGCGCACCCATCGAGCGGCCGTGGAAGGCGCCCTGGGCGGCGACGATGTGCGTGCGGCCGGTGCGCCGGGTCAGCTTGAAGCCGGCCTCGTTGGCCTCGGTGCCGGAGTTGGTGAAGAACACCCGCCCGGTCTCCCCGCCGGGAACCCGCGCGAGCAGGGCCTCGGCCAGCTCGACCTGCGGGTGTGAGGTGAAGAAGTTGGAGACGTGGCCGAGGGACTGCATCTGCGAGGTCACCGCGGAGACCAGCGCGGGGTGGGCGTGGCCGAGCGCGTTGACCGCGATGCCGGCCAGCAGGTCGACGTACTCCTTGCCGTTCTCGTCCCACACGTGGGCACCCTCGCCTCGGGTGAGGACCAGCTTGGGGGCGCCGAAGGTGTTCATCAGGGAGGCGGCGTAGCGCTCTCCATAGGTGCTCATCGGTCCAGCTCCCTTGCCTTGCGGGTCTTGGTGGTGACGCCGGGGAGCACCTGGGTGCCGACTCCCTCGGCTGTGAACAGCTCCAGCAGCACGGCGTGCTGCTCGCGGCCGTCGACGACGGTGGCGCGCTTCACGCCACCCTTGACCGCCTCGAGGCAGGCGCTCATCTTCGGGATCATCCCGCTGGCGAGGTCGGGAAGGATGCCTTCGAGGGCCTCGGGGCTGATCTCGCCGATGACCTCCTCGGGGTCGGGCCAGTCGAGGTAGAGGCCCTCGACGTCGGTCAGGACGAGCAGCTTCTCGGCCTGCAGCGCGACCGCCAGGGCCGAGGCGGCGCGGTCGGCGTTGACGTTGTAGATCACGCCGTCGGCGTCCGGGGCGACGCTGGAGACCACCGGGATCCGGCCCGCCTCGATGATGTCGAGGACCGACGCGGGACGTACGTCGACGACCTCGCCGACCTGACCGAGATCGACCTCCTCGCCGTCGACGACGGTGCTGGCCGGCTCGGCGGTGAAGAGCCCGGCGTCCTCGCCGGAGAGGCCGACGGCCAGCGGGCCGTGCTCGTTGATCAGTCCGACGAGCTCGCGCTGCACCTGGCCGACCAGGACCATCCGGACCACGTCCATGGCCTCAGGGGTGGTCACCCTCAGCCCGCCGCGGAACTCCGACTCGATGCCGAGCCGGTCGAGCATGCTCGAGATCTGCGGGCCGCCGCCGTGCACGACGACCGGCTTGAAGCCGGCGAAGCGCATGAAGGCGACGTCCTCGGCGAACGCGCGCTTGAGCTTGTCGTCGGTCATGGCGTTGCCGCCGTACTTCACCACGACGATCTTGCCGTGGTACTCCTTCAGCCACGGCAGGGCGCCGGCGAGGGTGCGGGCCTTGGCGGGGTCGGGGCGTCCAGGCTCGTGCGAGACGGTCTCCAGGTCGATCACGGGGCCACTCCCACCGTGGTCAGCCCGGCGGTCTCGTCGAGGCCGAGCGCGAGGTTCATGCACTGGATCGCTCCCCCGGCGGTGCCCTTGGCGAGGTTGTCCTCGGCGCCGACGACGACCAGCCGCCCGGCGGCCTCGTCGACCGTCACCTGCAGGTGGACGGCGTTCGAGCCGAGCACGGCCTGGGTCTGGGGCCACTGGCCCTCGGGGAGCAGGTGGATGAAGGGCTCCTCGCCGTAGGCCTTCTCGTAGACGGCACGGGCATCGGCCGCGGTCACACCGTCGGCGAGCTTGGCCGAGCAGGTCGCCAGGATGCCGCGGGGCATCGGCACCAGGACCGGGGTGAAGGAGACCGACACCTCGCCGTCGACCAGGCCCGAGAGGTTCTGGACGATCTCGGGGGTGTGGCGGTGGCCGCCGCCGACCCCGTAGGCGCTCACGTTGCCCATCACCTCGGCACCGATCAGGTGGGGCTTGGACGACTTGCCCGCGCCGCTGGTGCCGGTGGCGGCGACGACGACGACCTCGGGCTCGACGATGCCGGCCCCGACGGCCGGGGCCAGGGCGAGCGTGGAGACGGTCGGGAAGCAGCCCGGCACCGCGATCCGGCTGGCGCCGGCCAGGGTCTCCCGCTGACCGGGAAGCTCGGGGAGCCCGTAGGGCCAGGTGCCGGCGTGGTCGGTGCCGTAGAACTTCGTCCACGTCTCGGCGTCGGCGAGCCGGTAGTCGGCGCCGCAGTCGATCACGACCACGTCGTCGGGAAGGCCGGCGGCGATCGGTCCGGACTCGCCGTGCGGGAGCGCCAGGAAGACGACGTCGTGACCGGCGAGGGTCTCGGCGTTGGTGGGCTCCAGCACGCGGTCGGCCAGCGGGAGCAGGTGGGGCTGGAGGCTCCCCAGGGTCTTGCCCGCGCTGGAGGCGGCGGTCAGCGCGCCGATCTCCACCTCGGGGTGGGCCAACAGCAGCCTGAGCAGCTCACCTCCGGCATATCCACTGGCACCGGCTACGGCGACGCGCTTCTTCGTCATGTGCATGAACATACGTCACCCTGCATGCATCATGCAAAGCTTGTTCGACCCCTGAGACGACTGAAGAAGAAACCCGGAGGAAATGCGTCGGCGCCGCCGCTTAAGGTTCCCTCCATGACTCGTCTCACCCCCACCGCCTACCTCGACCACATCCGGTCGGAGTCGGCGCGTTTCCGTGCCGTGCTGGCCGACACCGACCCCACGGCCCCGGTCCCGACCGCCCCGGAGTGGACCGCCGCCGACCTGCTGTGGCACGTCGCCGCCGAGGTGCAGCACTTCTGGACGTACGTCCTGGAGAGCCGTCCCGCGGAGCCGTCCGAGGAGACCTATACCGAGCTCGAGCGCCCCGAGGGCGCCAGCTACCAGGACCTGCTCGCCCGCTTCGACGACCTCAACGCCCGGTTCATCAAGACCCTCGAGCAGACCGGGCCCGAGGAGCCCACCTGGTCCTGGTCGCAGGACAACACCGCCGCCTTCACCTATCGCAGGCAGGCCCACGAGATCCTCATCCACCGCCTCGACGCCGAGCTCACCGCGGGCGCGGTGACGCCGCTCGACCCCGCGCTCGCCGCGGACGGGATCGACGAGCTCCTGGACGTGTTCTACGGCGGCAAGCCCGACTGGGCGAGCTTCGCCGGCAGCGACCACTACGTGCGCGTCGACGCCGTCGACACCGACACCCAGACCTGGGTCCAGCTCGGCGTCGTCTCCGGCACCCGCCCCAACGGCGACCGGCTCGAGGACGAGCCCGACCTCAGCGTCGTCCCCGCCGAGAAGATCCCGGCCGGCACCGAGCCGGACGTCGTCATCGAGGGCTCTGCGGCCGACCTCGACGCCTGGCTCTGGCGCCGGCGCGACGACGAGGGCATCCAGGTCACCGGAGACGACGACATCTACGAGCGTTTCCGCGCGTTGACCAACCAGGCGATCACGGACGACTAACCTTCCCGCATGATCAAGCACCTGGCGGTCTTTCTCGGCTCCCGCGACGGCAACGACCCGGCCCTCGGGAAGAAGGCCTACGAGGTCGGCGCGGGGCTCGCCGAGCGTGGCATCGAGCTGGTCTACGGCGCGGGCGGCGGCGGCCTGATGGGCCAGATCTCCCAGGGCACCATCGACGGTGGCGGCAGGGTCTTCGGCGTGATCCCACGATTCATGATCGAGCGCGAGTGGGGTCGCGTCGAAGGCGCGCCGGGGATGCAGACGATCGTGGTCGACACGATGCACGAGCGCAAGGCGCGCATGGCCGAACGCGCCGAGGCGTTCCTGGTGCTCCCCGGCGGGATCGGCACGCTCGAGGAGCTCTTCGAGGTCTGGACCTGGCAGACCCTGTCGCTGCACGGCAAGCCCGTCGGCCTGCTCAACATCAACGGCTTCTGGGACCCGCTCGTGGAGATGATGGAGCGCATCGCCGAGGCCGGGTTCCTGCACGGCTCCCCCGGCGAGTCGCTGGTGGTCGGCGAGGACCTCGACGACGTCCTCGCCCGCCTCGACGCCGCCCGCTGAAATCGGCCACTGAAACCGGCCACTGAAACCGGCTCGGAGGTCGTGAAACCGCGGTGAAGGCGCCCTGAAACCAGCGCCCTTCACCGTGGGAGCATGACAACCACCGAACTGGCCGTATCGGCCTCAGGTCTGGTCAAGACCTTCGGAGACTTCACCGCGGTCGACGGGATCGACCTCGAGATCCGCCGCGGTGAGGTCTTCGGCGTGCTGGGCCCCAACGGCGCCGGCAAGACCACGACCCTCAAGATGCTCGCGACCCTGCTCCCGATCGACGCCGGCGAGGCGGAGATCTTCGGGGTCGACGTCAAGGCGCACCCCCACCAGGTGCGTCAGCTCGTCGGCGTGACCGGGCAGTACGCCTCGGTCGACGAGAACCTCACCGCCACCGAGAACCTGGTCCTCTTCGGCCGCCTGCTCGGCATGTCCGGCAAGGCCGCCCGAGCCGCCTCGGAGGAGCTCCTGGAGTCCTTCGGCCTCCAGGAGGCCGCCAAGCGGCAGATCTCGAAGTTCTCCGGCGGCATGCGCAGACGCCTCGACCTGGCCGCCTCGCTCCTGTCCCGTCCCCCGCTCATCTTCCTCGACGAGCCCACCACCGGACTGGACCCTCGCACCCGCGGCCAGATGTGGGACACCATCCGTACGTTGGTCTCCGGCGGCTCCACGGTCCTGCTGACCACGCAGTACCTCGACGAGGCCGACCAGCTCGCCGACCGGATCGCGGTCATCGACCGCGGCGTCAAGGTCGCCGAGGGCACCTCCGAGCAGCTCAAGACCTCGGTCGGGAACTCGACGCTGCATCTGTGGCTGAGCGACAAGGCACAGGTCGCCGCCGCCGCGGCCGTGGTCGAGAAGGTCACCGGCGACCGTCCCGTGCTCACTCCCGAGGCAGGCGGCGTCAACGTACCGCTGGCCGATGCCGACCGCGCCGCCGACGTGCTCATCGGTCTTCGCCACGCAGGCATCTCGATCACGACCGCCAACGTGCAGCAGCCGACCCTCGACGAGGCCTTCCTCGCCCTGACCGGCCACGGCACCGAGAGCACCGAGAACCCTGACGACGACCGCACCGACGCCCGCACCGACGCCCGCACCGACGCCCGCACCGACGCCCGCACCGACATCCGCACCGACATCCGCACCGAGGAGGTGGCCTGAGATGGCTGCACTGATCTCCACGTACGCCGTGGCCGACCGTCCGCTCAAGGCTCACCCGGGCGTGGGCGAGACGATCAGCCAGACGCTGACCATGGCCCGCCGGGCGTACATCAAGATGATGCGCAACCCCGAGCAGTTCTTCGACGTGACGATCCAGCCGCTGCTGTTCACCGCGATGTTCGCCTACATCTTCGGCGGCGCGATCTCCGGTGACGTGAAGGCCTACCTGCCGACCATCATCACCGGCATCCTGGCCCAGACCGCGCTGACCGCCTCGATGGCTCGCGGCACCCAGCTGCGCGAGGACATGGACAAGGGTGTCTTCGACCGGTTCAAGGCACTCCCGATCGCCCGGATCGCGCCGCTGGCCGGACCCGCCGTCGCCGACCTGCTCCGCTACGGGATCGCGGCGACGCTGACGGTCCTGGTCGGCCTGCTGATGGGCTACCGGCCCGGCGGCGGTGTCGGCGGAGTGCTCGCCGGCTGGGCGCTGACCATCTTCGCCGGCTGGTCGCTGAGCTGGATCTTCACCTGGCTCGGCACGGTCCTGAAGACCGCAGGCGGGGTGCAGGGCCTGGGCATGATGATCATGTTCCCGCTGACCTTCCTCTCCCCCGCGTTCGTACCGAAGGAGACCATGCCGGTCTGGTTGCAGCACTTCGTCGACGTCAACCCGGTCACGCTGGTCATCAACGCCACCCGCGACCTGATGAACGCCGGGGACCTCACCCTGAGCGTCGTGTGGGCGCTCGTCGGGTGCGCCACGGTGGTCGCGGTCTTCGCGCCGCTCTCGGTGTGGAGCTACAGCAAGAAGCTCTAGGCCAGCCGCGCAATCACGCCGCGGGCCTCGTCCAGCAGGGCGAGCCCGCGGCGGTCGCCGTATTCGGCCGACACCCGGTCGAGTACGCCCGGCGCGAGCCGGGCCGCGTCGGCGACGGCGAGCTCCCAGCGCATGTCGAGGAACGACCGGGAGTAGCCGAACCGGTCGGCCAGCACCAGCAACCGCACCGACTCCTCACGCGGCAGCGCGTCCCGCAGAAGACCCCACACGCCCAGGGCGAGGAGCATCATGCCGGTCACGGGATAGTCCTGGGACCGGCGCTCCCGGGAGACCAGACGGGGCGCCTTCTCCATCAGCACGCCGAAGAGATCGGCGCCGTCGGCACCGTCGCCGTGGCGAGCGCAGCTGACCACGGTGACGGCCTCGGCCGCGACCCGCCACGGGACCAGGTCGGGGTCGTCGCTGAATCCCGGGAACGGCAGCTCGCCCATCGTCGCCACCACCTCGCGGAACAGCGCCAGGCCCTCCCGGACCCGCCCCTGGGCGAGGAGGGCCTGGGCACGCGCGCCGTGGACGGCGCCACGGGAGCCGAAGCCACCGCGAGGCTGCTCCTCGGAGAGCTCGGCGAGGATCTCGGCGGCCTCCGCCAGGCGCCCCTGCTCCACCGCGTACGTCACCAGGATCGCGTGGGTCTGGACGAGGTCGTCGTCGGCACCGAGACGGCGCAGGACCGGGACGGCCTCGCGGGCATGGTGGGCGGCCTCGCCGAGCCGGCCGAGCTGGGCGTAGAGACCGCTGAGCTGGGCGTGCAGCATGGCGCGCGGCCAGGGTCCGCCCTCGGTGCCGGTCAGGCGCAACGCCTCCGTCCCCGCGGCGAGCGCGCCCTCGGGATCGCCGAGGTTCTCCCGCTCGTGGCTGAGGAAGGTGTAGGCGCGGGCACGCACCTCCGGGTCGGGGTCGGCGATCAGGTCGATCAGCTCGTCCTCCAGCGGCCGGCCGGGCTCGCCGAGGCGGGCGACCGTCGCCGCCATCGCCTGCATGACCTTCAGCATCACCCTGAGCTGCGGATCGGCGGCGTCGGTGCCGACCCGGTCGAGGATCCCCATCAGCCGCTCCAGCCCGGACCCGCCGGTGACGGCCGCGCCGAAGAGCAGCAGGGCCAGGACGAGGCGGGTCTTCTCCAGCATCTCGGCAGGCGGGTCCCACTCGGCGAGGAGGTCGGCGACGGGTCCGGCGAGCATGATCACGCGCTGGTGCTCGCCCGCGATGGTCCAGAAGACACCCAGCGCGCAGAAGAGGCGGATCACGGACTCGGCCTCGTCGTCGGCCAGGACCTGGCGCAGGATGTCAGCGAGGTTGCTCTCCTCCGCACGCAGCTCGTCCATGGCGTCGAACTGCGCCGGGGAGTAGATCCGGCGGGCACCGGAGTCCGCGTACACCGCGGCCCAGCCTCGCTGAGCGGCCCGGGCGGCGTCGTCCTCGCCGGCGTCGATGAGCTGCATCCGGCCGAACTCACGAACGGTCTCGAGCATCCGGTAGCGGAACCCGAACGGTGCCTCGACGACCGTCAGCAGGGACTGGTCGACCAGCTCCTCGATCGCCGCGAACGCATCGGCGCCGAGCATCGCCTCGGCCGCCGCGAGCGTGAAGCCGTCATGGAAGACCGAGAGCCAGCGCATCGCCCGGCGCTCGCGCTCGGAGAGCAGGTTCCAGGACCAGTCGATGACCGCGACAAGGGTCTGGTGACGGTCGGGGGCGTTGCGGTCGCCGCCGCGCAGGAGCTCGAACCGGTTCTCCAGCCTCCGGGCGATGTCGGCCACCGACATCGCCCTGACCTTGACCGCAGCCAGCTCGATCGCCAGCGGCAGCCCGTCGAGCCGGGTGACGATCTCCTCGACGCGCTCCTCGTCGAGGTGGACACCGGGGCGGGCGGCGACCGCTCGGCGCCGGAACAGCTCGCTGCCGTCGTACGCCCCCAACCGGCCGAGCGGGTAGACCCGTTCCGCGCCGATGGCGAGCGGGCTCCGGGAGGTCGTCAGGACCGTCAGGTCGCGCACCGTCGCGACCAGGAAGGCGGTCAGACCCGCGACGGCGGCGACGATGTGCTCGCAGTTGTCGAGCACGAGCAGGGTGGGCGCGCCGTCGAGCTGCTGCGCGATCCGCGACCGCACGTCGGCCCGCTGCTCGGGAGTGAGCCGATCGCGGCGGGCGACCGAGTCGCGTACGCCGAGCGCCGAACCCACCTCGCTGACCAGGTCGTCGGGCGCGGTCACGCCGACCAGCTCGACGAAGTGGACCACCGGCTGCTCGGCGTCGTGTGCGATCACCTGGGCCAGGCTGGTCTTGCCCAGACCACCGGGCCCGAGGATGGTGACGACTCGCGAGCCCTTCAGCAGGGCGGAGACCTCGGCGGTGTCCTGCTCGCGGCCGATCAGCACGTCGGCGTCGTGGCGCAGCCCCGAGCGCACCGGGCGGTCACGCGCGAGCAGCTCGGCATGAACCGCCCGCAGTCGTGGGCTCGGGTCGACACCGAGGCCGTCGGCCAGCCCGGACCGGTACGCCGCGAACCGCTCCAGCGCCGCCGGCACACCGTGCACCGCGGCGACCGCCCGGAGGATCGCCTCGGTGACCACCTCGTCGGGGTCGAGCCGGTCGAGCCGCTCGAGGAGCGGCAGCGCCTCCGCATAGCGCTTCTCCGCGGCCAGTCGCAACGCCTGCGGCCGCAGCGACCAGGCGTCGACCTCGCCCGCCTCGAGTCCGAGGCGGTAGCCACGCGGCGTACGCTCGATCGCGCCCGGCGCGGTCGCCGTCCGCGCCCGGGAGACGACCACCTGGAGCGCCTTGGAGGGGTTGGCCGGGACGTCGTCGCGGCCCCAGATCTCCTCGACCAGAGCAGCCTCGGAGGCACCTCGCGGACCGGCCTCGACCAGCGCGCGCAGCAGCGCCCGGGTCCGTTCGCCGGCCACCGGCGCACCCGCCCAGGTGACCTCGTCCAGCACACTCAGCGTCGTCACAGCGGCCATTCTGTCATAACGATATATCGCGTACGTACGGGATTTCGGCCCTCCCTCCGAGGAGTGGAGCCGTCATGGCGAGAATAGGACCGTGACCGTCGAACTGCGCTCTGACAACGCCGCCGCCGTCTCCCCCGCGATCCTGGAGGCGATGGCTGCCGTCAACTCCGGCTCCGCGCTCGCCTACGGAGGTGATGAGGTGACCGCTGCACTGGAGAGCCGGGTACGCGAGGTCTTCGAGCACCCCACGGCCCGTGCCTTCCCGGTCCTGAGCGGCACGGCCGCCAACGCCCTCTCGCTCTCCGCGATGACCCCGCCGTGGGGCTCGGTCGTGTGTCACGAGACCGCCCACATCCTCGGCAGCGAGGGCGGCGCCACCTCCTTCCTGAGCGGTGGCGCGGTGATGACCGGCATCGCGGGCGAGGACTACAAGATGGCGCCGGAGGCGCTGCAGGCCCACCTGGCCGGCGTACGTTGGGGCGACCCGCACCACTCCCAGCCGGCCGTCCTGTCGCTGACCTCACCGTCCGACTACGGCACGGTCTACTCGGTCGAGGAGATCGCCGAGCTCACCGGGATCGCCAAGACCCGCGACCTACGGGTGCACCTGGACGGCGCCCGCTTCGCGAACGGTGTCGTGGCCACGGGTGCATCGCCGGCCGACCTCACCTGGCGATCCGGCGTCGACGTACTCTCCCTGGGCGCGACCAAGAACGGCGCCCTCTCGGCCGAGGCCATCGTCTGCTTCACCGACGCCCCCGCCGACGAGCTGGTCTTCCGCACCAAGCGCAGCGGCCACGTCACCTCGAAGATGCGCTACCAGTCGGCCCAGCTGCTGGCCTACCTCACCGACGACCTCTGGCTCCGCAACGCCCGCAACGCCAACGAGCGGATGGCGGAGCTCGCCGCGGGCCTGGAGAAGGCTGACGTACGCATCACCAACTCCGTCGACGCCAACCTCGCCTGGGTGGACCTGCCCGAGAAGGCCGCCGACCGTTTGGAGGCCGCCGGGGTGCTCTTCTACCAGCTCGACGGCCAGGTCCGGTTCGTGACGTCCTGGCAGACCACGCCCGAGGAGATCGACACCGTCCTCGCCGCGCTTCGGGACGCGCTCTCCTGACCTGGCGCTGATCAGCGGATCCCCGGCGGGGCAAATTCCCGCCATGGCGGGAAATGGTGCCCGACGAATCCCGTTCCTCCGGTCAGAATCCCACCATGGCGGGAAAGTGCCCGCCCCAGACGACCGCCACACGCAACCAGGAGGGCCGCTCGCAACGACGCGCGAGCGGCCCTCCCGGGTTGTCGAACGGCCCCTCAGCGCTGCACGGCGCCGGTGAGCTCGGCCGCCTTGGCGACCGCCGCGCCGCGGGCGGCCGCGGTCTCCTCGGCCGTCAACGTGCGGTCGGGGGCGCGGAAGCGGAGCGCGAAGGCGAGCGACTTCTTGCCCTCACCCACCTGGTCCCCGACATAGACGTCGAAGAGCCGCACGGTCTCCAGCAGCTCGCCGGCGCCCTCACGCAGCGCCGCCTCGACGGCAGCGACGGTGACGTCGGTCGACACGGTCAGCGCGACGTCCTCCTTGGCCACCGGCATGGTCGAGAAGACCGGGCCGGCGGCGGTGGCGGGCACCTTCGAGATCAGGAAGTCGAGGTCGATCTCGACCGCGGCCGAGCGGGCCGGCAGCCCGAACGCCTTACACACGTTGGGGTGCAGCTCGCCGGCGTGGCCGAACTCGACGCCGTCGACGGAGACGACCGCGCAGCGACCCGGGTGCCACGGCGCTCGCGTCGACGAGGCGACCTCGACCGGAACCCCGAGCTCGGACCCAAGACGCCGGACGACGTCGATGGCATCGGCCCACGAGGCGGTCTCCGCCGAACCCCACCAACCGCTTCGCGTACGCTCCCCGGCGAGGACGACGGCGAGGTGCAGCGGCTGGCGCGGGATCGCGGCGAGGAGCTTGTCGAGCTCTTCGGCCGACGGGCGCCGGTCGACACCGTAGATCGGCGCGGCCTGGTCCACCGGGAACGCGACCGTGGCGGTCTCGAACAGGGAGACCCCGTCCTGACCCCGCGAGACGTTGCGGGCAGCGACCTTCAGCAGCCCCGGTAGGAGCGTCGTGGTGTAGCCCGGCTCCTCGCTGCTGAGCGGGTTGGCCAGCTTGACGGTGTGGCGACGGACGTCGTCGGCGGCCAGTCCGAGCCGGTCGAAGTCGGCCTCGCCCACGAACGGGAAGTCGACGACCTCCACCAGTCCGGCACCGGCGAGCGCCCGCCCGATCCGGCGGCGCAGCTGCTGGGCGCGGGTCAGGCCACGGCCGGTCGCCCGGCGCGGCAGCACCGAGGGGACCTTGTCGTAGCCGACGATGCGGGCGACCTCCTCGATCAGGTCGTAGGGGTCGACCAGGTCGGTCCGGTAGGTCGGGACCTTCGCGGTCAGCGAGTCACCCACGACACTCACCTGGCAGCCGACCAGCTCCAGCGACCTCACGACCGTCTCGACGGATACGTCGATACCGATGATCCGAGCCGGAAGGTCGGTGGCGATGGTGATTTCGGTGAGCGGCGCGCGCGTGGCCGGCGAGGCGGTCGGGCCGACCGCGGTCACGCCCTCCTCGACCACGCCGCCGCCGTGCTCCACGAGCAGCTCGACCACACGCTGGGCCGAGACCGGCGGCAGCAGCCGGTCGGTGCCGCGCTCGTTGCGCTTGCCGGCCTCGGATGTCAGCTTGTGGCGGCGCCCGGTGCGGAACATCGAGCGCGGCTCCCAGTGAGCGACCTCGATGAGCAGGTCGGTGGTGGACTCGGAGACCTCGGTCGTGGCACCGCCCATCACCCCGCCCAGGCCGATCGGGCCGGAGTCGTCGCAGACGACCAGGTCCTCGGGGTCGAGGACACGGACGGTCCCGTCGAGGGTCTCCAGCTTCTCGCCCGCGTTCGCACGACGGACCACGATCGGGCCCTGCAGCTTGGCGCGGTCGTAGGCGTGGATCGGCTGGCCGAGCTCGAACATCACGTAGTTGGTCACGTCGACGGCCAGGGAGATCGACCGCACCCCGACGGCCTCGAGCCGCTTCCTGATGAAGTCGGGCGTCGCGGCGGCCGGGTCGAAGCCGGTGATGGTGCGGGCCACGAAGAGGTCGCACCCGTCGGTGTCCTCGATCTGGACCGGGTAGCCGGCGTCGTTCGCCATCGGCGTGTCCCGCTGAGCCGGGTCGTGGAACGGCGCCTCGAACCCGAGCGCCGCGTCGCGCGCGATGCCGCGCATCGAGAGCGCGTAGGCACGGTCGGGGTTGATCTCGAACTCGATGATCTCCTCGCCGAGCCCGAGCACCTCGCGCGCGTCGGTCCCGGGTGCGGGAGCGTCGGCCGGGAGCACGATGATGCCGTCGGCCTCCTCCCCCAGCCCGAGCTCACGGGCGGAGCAGATCATGCCGGCCGACATGTGGCCGTAGGTCTTGCGCGCAGAGATCTGGAAGTTGCCCGGCAGCACGCCACCAGGCAGGATCACGACGACCTTGTCGCCGGGGACGAAGTTGTGCGCACCACAGACGATTCCCTGCGGCTCCCCCGTGCCGTTGGCAGAACCGACGTCGACGGTGCACCAGTTGATGACCTTGCCGTTCTTCTGCGGCTCCTTCTCCGCGGTGAGCACCTGGCCCACCACGAGCGGGCCCTCGATGCCGGCGCCGGAGGTCTCGATCGCCTCCAGCTTGAGGCCGAGCGCGGTCAGCCGGTCGGTGATCTCGTCGATGCCGAGATCCTCCGGCAGCGAGACGTACTCCTTGATCCAGGAGAGAGGCGCCTTCACAGTTCACTCCCGAAAGCAGTAGTAAGCCGGACGTCACCCTCGAACAGGGTGCGCAGGTCGGACAGGCCGGTGCGGAACATCAGGGTGCGGTCGATGCCCATCCCGAACGCGAAGCCGCTGTATTTCTCCGGGTCGACGCCGCACGCCACCAGGACGCGCGGGTTGACGATCCCGCAGCCGCCCCACTCGATCCAGCCCTCGCCCTTGCACGTACGACACGTGACGCCGTCGATCACCTGGGCCCCCCGGCAGACGAAGCAGGTCAGGTCGACCTCGGCCGAAGGCTCGGTGAACGGGAAGTACGACGGCCGGAACCGGGTCACGATGCCCTCGCCGAACATCTGGGTGGCGAAGTGGTCCAGGGTGCCCTTCAGGTTCGCCATCGAGATGCCCTCGTCGATGGCCAGCCCCTCGACCTGGTGGAACATCGGCGAGTGGGTCGCGTCGTACTCGTCGGTGCGGAAGACGCGGCCGGGGCACACCACGTAGATCGGCGCCTCGCGGGTCAGCATCGTGCGCGCCTGGACGGGGCTGGTGTGGGTCCGGAGGACCACGTGGTTCTCGGCCGGCTCGGTCCAGAAGGTGTCCTGCATGGTGCGAGCGGGGTGGTCCGGACCGAGGTTGAGCGCGTCGAAGTTGAGCCACTCGGCCTCGATGAGCGGCCCCTCGGCGACCTCCCAGCCCATCGCCACGAAGATGTCGGCGATGTATTCGGCACCGGTGGTGAGCGGGTGTCGCCCGCCGGCCGGGACCCGGTCGGTCGGGAGCGTCACGTCGACGGTCTCCTCGACCAGCATCCGCGCCTCGTGCTCGGCCTCGAGCACCTTCTGCCGCGCCGCGAGCGCCTGGTTGACCGCGCCACGCGCCTTGCCGACCCGCTGGCCGGCCTCCTTGCGCGCGGCCGGAGGCAGGGCGCCGATCTCGCGGTTGGCCAGGGCCAGCGGCGAACGGTCGCCGGCGTGGTCGAGCCGTGTCTGCTTGAGCTCCTCGAGACTGTTCGCGGCGTCGATGGCCACCAGCGCAGCATCGCGCGCGGCCTCGACCTCCTCAGCCTTCAAGGGGGTGACCTCTACCGGGTCATAGTCGGTGTTGGGACCGGACATCACTGGCTTTCGTCGTCTGATGACTCAGTTGTCATGAATGAACGACAGTCTAGGAACCTCGCCCGTCCGCGCGCGAACCGGACATCCCGCGGACCTCGCGCGCGGGCGAGCGAACCGCCACCGTCGACACGTTGTCAAGGTCCTGCGGTCCTTGTATCTCTTCCGTCGGCGGAGTGATAGTAAAAACATGCCTCGAGTCGACGGCCCGGCAAGCGACCTCCTGCTCAAGACAGGTCGCTTCTTCACCAGATGGGACGAGACCGACGACGGTCGCGCGGTCTTCCGCAAGGGCGGCCGGGCCGGCGACGTGTTCTATCGCGACCGCTGGAGCCACGACAAGGTGGTCAGGTCCACCCACGGGGTGAACTGCACCGGTTCGTGCTCGTGGAAGGTGTACGTCAAGGACGGCATCATCACGTGGGAGACCCAACAGACCGACTACCCCTCCGTCGGCCCCGACCGGCCGGAGTACGAACCCCGCGGCTGTCCTCGCGGAGCGGCCTTCTCCTGGTACACCTACTCCCCCACGCGGGTCCGCTATCCCTACGTACGCGGCGTGCTCCTCGATCTCTTCCGCGAGGCCAAGAGCCGCACGGGTGGGGACCCGGTGGAGGCCTGGGCAGACATCCAGGCCGACCCCGAGCGCCGCCGCCGCTACCAGCAGGCCCGCGGCAAGGGCGGCCTCGTCCGGGCGAGCTGGGACGAGGCGCTCGAGATCGCCGCCGCCGCACAGGTCCACACCATCAAGACCCACGGCCCCGACCGCAACATCGGCTTCTCCCCGATCCCGGCGATGTCGATGGTCTCCCACTGCGTCGGCACCCGCTACACCCAGCTCATCGGCGGGGTCATGACCAGCTTCTACGACTGGTACGCCGATCTCCCGGTCGCATCCCCCCAGGTCTTCGGCGACCAGACCGACGTGCCGGAGTCCGGCGACTGGTGGGACTCGACCTACCTGATGATGTGGGGATCGAACGTCCCGGTCACCCGCACGCCCGACGCCCACTGGATGGCCGAGGTCCGCTACCGCGGAACCAAGGTGGTCACGGTCAGTCCCGACTTCGCCGACAACACCAAGTTCGCCGACGAATGGCTGCCGGCCCAGGCCGGCACGGACGCCGCGCTCGCGATGGCCATGGGCCACGTGATCCTGCGCGAGTTCTTCGTCGAGAGGAAGACCCCGTTCTTCGAGGACTACGTCCGCACCTACACCGACCTGCCGCACCTGGTCCGTCTGGAGGAGAAGGACGGAGCGTACGTCCCCGGGAAGTTCCTCACCGCCGCCGACCTCGGCCATCTCCTCGACCCACTGACCGGGGAGACACCGCCGGAGGATCGCTGGAAGACCGTGGTCATCGACGAGGGCTCGAGCGCCCCGGTCGTCCCGAACGGCTCGATGGGATTCCGCTACGCCGACTCCGGGAAGGGCAGGTGGAACCTCGACCTGGACGGCGTACGTCCCCGGCTCACCCTCCACGGCGACGGCGAGCCCGTCGAGGTGCTGCTGCCGGCGTTCACCAGTCCCGACGGCGCCGGTGAGGTGCTGCGCCGCGGGGTGCCCACGACCCGGGTCGGTGGCCAGCTGGTGACGACCGTCTTCGACCTGATGCTGGCGCAGTACGGCGTGGGCCGCGAGGGCCTGCCGGGCCTGTGGCCGGACGGCTACGAGGACCCGAACGTGCCCTACACCCCCGCCTGGCAGGCGGAGATCACCTCGGTGCCGGCCGAGGCCTGCCTCCGGATCGCCCGGGAGTTCGCCACCAACGCCGAGGAGTCCCAGGGCCGCTCGATGATCATCCTGGGCGCCGGCGTGTGCCAGTGGTTCCACGGCGACACGATCTACCGCTCGATCCTGTCACTGCTGATCCTGACCGGCTGCATGGGCCGCAACGGCGGCGGCTGGGCGCACTACGTCGGGCAGGAGAAGTGTCGCCCGATCACCGGCTGGATCTCGCTGGCCAACGGCCTCGACTGGTCCCGGCCGCCACGGACGATGACCGGCACCTCGTTCTGGTACATGCACACCGGGCAGTGGCGCAACGACGGCTACAGCGCCGACTCGCTCACCTCGCCGCTGGCCGCGGGACACCTGCGCGGCCACACCGCCGACGTGATCGCCGAATCTGCCGCCAAGGGCTGGATGCCCTTCTACCCGCAGTTCGACCGCAGCTCGCTCGACGTCGCCGACGAGGCGGCGAAGGCCGTCACCGCGGGTTACGCCGACAGCCCCGCCACCTACGTCAAGACCGCCCTGGCCGAGGGCACCCTCCGACCAGCCATCGCCGACATCGACGCCCCCAGCGCCTGGCCACGGACGCTGGTGCTGTGGCGTTCGAACCTGCTCGGCTCCTCGGCGAAGGGCAACGAGTACTTCCTGCGCACCCTGCTGGGCACGCACCACAACGTCCTCGGCACCGAGAACCCCATCACCCCACGCCCCAAGGGCGTGCGCTGGCACGACCAGCAGCCGGAGGGGAAGCTCGATCTGCTCGTCTCGGCCGACTTCCGGATGACCTCGACGACGCTGCTCTCCGACGTCGTCCTCCCGGCGGCGACCTGGTACGAGAAGCACGACCTCTCCTCGACCGACATGCACCCGTTCGTGCACGCCTTCACGCCCGCCATCGACCCGCCATGGGAGGCGCGGACCGACTTCGACCTCTTCCACGGACTGGCCGAGAAGCTCTCCGCGCTCGCCCGCAAGCACCTCGGCACCCGCAAGGACATCGTCAGCGTCCCCGTCCAGCACGACACCCCCGGTGAAACTCCTGCCGACCCCGGCCAGACCCGGCCGGTGATCGCCGTGGTCGAGCGGGACTACACCGCGATCGCCGACAAGCTGGCCTCGGTCGGACCGCTGGCCGACACCCTCGGGTTCACGGTCAAGAACATCACCTACCGGATGGAGGAGCAGACCGCGAAGCTGGCCAGGCAGACCGGCGTGATGCCGAGTGGTCCGGCAGCAGGGCGCCCCGCCATCGACACCGACGAGAAGCTTGCCGAGGCGATCCTGCTCTTCTCGGGCACCACCAACGGCGAGCTCGCGGTCCAGGGTTTCACGAGCCTCGAGCAACGCGTCGGGAAGAGGCTCGCCGACCTCGCCGAGGGCTCGGAGGAGAAGCGGATCACCTTCGCCCAGACACAGTCCGCCCCGGTGCCGGTGATCACCTCACCGGAATGGTCCGGATCGGAGACCGGCGGCCGCCGCTATGCCCCCTTCACGGTCAACATCGAGCGCCTCAAGCCGTTCCACACACTGACCGGGCGGATGCACTTCTACCTCGACCACGACTGGCTCACCGACATCGGCGAGGCGATGCCGCTCTACCGGCCACCGCTGGACATGCACCGACTCTTCGGCGAGCCCCGGATCGGCCGGGACGGTGCCGCACAGGTCACCGTCCGCTACCTGACCCCGCACTCCAAGTGGTCGATCCACTCCGAGTACCAGGACAACCTGTTCATGCTCTCCCTCTCCCGGGGCGGTCCCACGGTCTGGATGTCGCCGCAGGACGCCGAGGCCATCGACGTACGCGACAACGACTGGGTCGAGGCCACCAACGCAAACGGCGTCGTGGTCGCCCGTGCGGTCGTCTCCCACCGGATGCCCGAGGGCGTCGTCTACATGCACCACGCCCAGGACCGCACCATCGACGTACCGAAGTCGGAGACCACCGGCAGACGCGGCGGGATCCACAACTCCGCCACCCGGCTGCTGATCAAGCCCAGCCACCTCATCGGTGGCTACGCCCAGCTCTCCTACACGTTCAACTACCTCGGCCCGACCGGCAACCAGCGGGACATGGTCGCCACGGTCCGCAAGCGATCGCAGAAGGTGACCTACTGATGCCCCGGAGCGGAGCGACCTCATGAGACTCATGGCTCAGATGGCGATGGTGATGAACCTCGACAAGTGCATCGGGTGCCACACCTGCTCGGTGACCTGCAAGCAGGCCTGGACCAACCGGGCCGGCACCGAGTACGTCTGGTTCAACAACGTCGAGACCCGCCCCGGCCAGGGCTACCCGAGACGCTACGAGGACCAGGAGCGATGGCGCGGCGGCTGGACGCTGGACCGGAGGGGCAACCTGCGCCTCAAGGCCGGCGGACGCGTCAAGAAGCTGCTCACCATCTTCTCCAGCCCCGTCCAGCCCGAGCTCGACGACTACTACGAGCCCTGGACCTACGACTACCAGACCCTCATCGACGCCCCGCTCGGCGACGACTTCCCGGTCGCCCGCCCGAAGAGCCTGATCACCGGCGAGGACACCAAGATCACCTGGTCGGCCAACTGGGACGACAACCTCGGCGGCTCGATGGAGCACGGGCATCTCGACCCGATCGTGGCGAAGATCCGCGAGGAGTCGAACGAGCGGATCAGGTTCGAGCTCGAGCAGACCTTCATGTTCTACCTGCCCCGCATCTGCGAGCACTGCCTCAACCCCTCCTGCATGGCGTCATGCCCCTCGGGGGCGATCTACAAGCGCGAGGAGGACGGCATCGTCCTCGTCGACCAGGACCGCTGCCGCGGCTGGCGCCAGTGCGTCACCGGGTGCCCCTACAAGAAGATCTACTTCAACCACCGCTCCGGCAAGGCCGAGAAGTGCACGCTGTGCTACCCCCGCGTCGAGGTCGGGCTGCCGACGGTGTGCGCGGAGACCTGCGTCGGCAGGCTGCGCTACCTGGGTCTGGTCCTCTACGACGCCGACGCGGTGACCGCGGCCGCCTCGACGACATCCGAACAGGACCTGTACGCCGCCCAGCTGGACGTGATCCTCGACCCGAAGGACCCGCAGGTCGTGGCCGAGGCCAGGAAGCAGGGCATTCCCGAGGACTGGCTGGAGGCCGCCCGCCGGTCGCCGGTCCACGCACTGATCAAGGACTACCGCGTCGCGCTGCCCCTGCATCCGGAGTACCGGACCATGCCGATGGTCTGGTACGTCCCGCCGCTCTCCCCCGTCGTCGACCTGCTCAAGGAGCAGGGGCACGACGCCGAGGCCGCGCCCAACCTCTTCGGCGCGATCGACTCGTTGCGGATCCCGGTGGAGTACCTGGCCGAGCTCTTCACCGCCGGCGACACCGGCGTCGTCGACCTGGTCCTGAAGAAGCTGGCCGCGATGCGCGCCTACATGCGCGACGTCACCCTCGGCCGCGACCCGGACGCGTCGATCCCCGCCGCGGTCGGGATGAGCGAGGAGGAGATCTACGAGATGTACCGACTGCTCGCCATCGCGAAGTACGAGGAGAGGTACGTCATTCCCACCGCCCACGCCGAGCAGGCCCACGACCTCGAGGAGATGGGCTGCTCCCTCGACTTCGACGACGGGCCCGGAATGTACGATTCCGGCCCGCTCGGCGAGGCCAGCGGACGTCCCGTCCCCGTCGCCGTGGAGACCTACCACGCACTGAAGCAGCGCCAGACCACCGACGCCGCGGCCTCCGACGACACCCTGCGCGGACGGGTCAACCTGCTCAACTGGGACGGCAACGGGACGCCGGAAGGACTGTTCCCCGACAAGCACAGCCCGGAGAGACCGGGCACCGAGCGAGAGGCGCGGTCATGAAGCGGCGTACCCAGGACTGGCGCGTCGTCCACCAGGTCGCGGCCTGGTGCCTCGGCTACCCCGACGAGGACCTGATCGCGAAGCTCCCGCTGCTGCGCAGCGCGCTCGACGAGCAGCCCGCCTCCGAGCCGGTCGCGCTGCTGCGCGGCTTCGTGGACACCCTCGCCCGCCAGGACCCGCACGCGCTGCAGCACGTCTACGTCGAGCTGTTCGACCTGCACCGCCGCCAGACCCTGCACCTGTCCTACTGGCGCGACGGTGACACCCGGCGCCGTGGGGAGTCGCTCGCGGACTTCAAGGCACGCCTTCGCGACGGCACCGCGAAGGGCGCGGGCTGGGTCGTGGACACCCACGGCGAGCTGCCCGACCACCTGCCGATGGTGCTGGAGTACGCCGCCCTGGCCGACCCCGAGGGCGGGCGTCGGCTGCTCATCGAGAACCGGTCGGCGCTCGAGCTGATCCGGCTCTCCCTGGTCGAGCGCGGGTCGGCGTACGCCGATGTCCTCGCCGCCGTCTGCGCGACCCTCCCCGGGCCGTCGGCACGCGACAAGCAGGAGGCGCTCGCCATGGCGCAGGCCGGACCGCCCGCGGAGTCCGTCGGCCTGGAGATGCTGCCGTTCCCGACCGCTCGGCCGGGATCGGCGGCCACGATGATGGGGGCCCGCTGATGACCACGGCCTCCGGATGGGACGTGGTGCTGTGGGGCGTGCTGCCCTATCTGGCCATCGCCGTCCTCGTCGTCGGCACCTGGTGGCGCTACCGCTACGACAAGTTCGGGTGGACGACGCGGTCCTCGCAGCTCTACGAGTCCCGGCTGCTGCGGATCGGCTCACCGCTGTTCCACTTCGGCATCCTGGTCGTCGTCGTCGGCCACGCCGCGGGCCTGCTCGTTCCCGCCTCCTGGACCGAGGCGATGGGCATCTCCGAGGACGTCTACCACGGCAACGCCCTCTTCTGGGGCCTGATCGCCGGCGTCTGCACCCTGGCGGGCCTGGCGCTGCTGGTCTACCGGCGGCGTACGACCGGGCCGGTCTTCATGGCCACCACCGCGAACGACAAGGTCATGTACGTCGTCCTGGTGGCAGCGATCGTGCTCGGTCTGTGGACCACCGTGGTCGCCGTCGCCGACGGAGACCAGGCGCACGACTACCGCGAGACGGTCTCGCCCTGGTTCCGCTCCCTGTTCGTCCTCCGCCCCGACGTGGAGGCGATGGCTGCCGCGCCGATCCAGTTCCACGTCCACGTGCTGGTCGGTCTGCTCCTCTTCACGATCTGGCCGTTCACCCGCCTGGTGCATGCGTTCACCGCGCCGGTGCACTACCTGTTCCGTCCCTACATCGTCTATCGCAGCCGGGACGTACGCCCGCGTGCCGGCGCCCGCCCGGAGCGGCCCGGCTGGGCCGGCACCGGCACCTTCGACCGGGAGGACCGATGAGCACGCAGACCGCGCCCACCAAGACCCAGAGCGGACAGCTCAGGAATCTCCTGCTGGCCACCTGGGCGTTCACGATCAGCTTCTGGGCCTGGAACATGATCGCGCCGCTCGGGGTCCGCTACACCGGCGACCTGGCCCTCTCGGCCGGTGAGAAGTCGATCCTCGTCGCGACACCGGTACTGGTCGGATCGGTGGGCCGGATCCTCGCCGGCGCGCTCGCCGACCGTTACGGCGGCCGGATCATGTTCCCGGTGCTGATGCTGGCCGCGGCGCCCTTCGTGCTGCTGGTGGCGCTGGCGGGCAACATCGGCTCGTTCGCGCTGCTGCTGGTGTTCGGCTTCTTCCTCGGCATCGCCGGGACGACCTTCGCGGTGGGGATCCCGTTCGCCAACGCGTGGTATCAGCAGTCCCGGCGTGGCTTCGCGACCGGCGTCTTCGGGATGGGCATGGGCGGCACCGCGCTGTCGGCCTTCTTCACGCCGCGGTTCGTCGAGTGGTTCGGCTACACGACGACCCACGTGGTCATCACGATCGCGCTGGTCGCCTCGGCGGTGCTGATGTGGTTCACGCTCGCGGACGCGCCCACCTGGCGCCCCAACACCGACCCGGTGCTCCCGAAGCTGGTCGCGGCGATCAAGCTCCCGGTGACCTGGCAGATGTCGTTCCTGTACGCCGTGGCCTTCGGGGGCTTCGTGGCCTTCTCCACCTATCTCCCGACCTTCCTCAAGGACGTCTACGACTTCGACCTCACCGCGGCGGGCACTCGCACCGCTGGGTTCGCCATCGCGGCGGTGGTGTGCCGCCCGCTCGGCGGGATCCTGTCCGACAAGGTCGGGCCGCGTACGGTGGCCTCGATCTCCTTCGGCGGCGCGACCGTCCTCGCGGTGCTCATGTCCCTGACCCCGCCGCTCGAGGTCCCCGCCGGCGCTGTGTTCGTGCTCATGGCCGCCTTCCTGGGCCTCGGGACAGGCGCTGTCTTCACCTGGGTGGCCCAGCTGGCTCCGCCGGCCCGGGTGGGATCGGTCACCGGCCTGGTCGGTGCGGCCGGAGGCCTCGGTGGCTTCTTCCCTCCGCTGGTGATGGGGGCGACCTACGACGCCGCCTCGCACTCCTACACGACCGGGCTGCTGCTGTTGTGCGCCGTGGCGGCGATCGCACTGGCCTTCACGCTGTTCGGGATCCGGAGACGGGCGGGAGCGACCACTTCGTAGGACCCCCCGAGACAGGCCAGCCTTAGTTAGGCTAGCCTCACCTCATGCTTCCTGCGCTCTCCGGTCACGACCTGGTTCTCGGCTACGCCCGCGCCACCGTCGTCCATGGAGTCTCGATCGGCCTCGAGGCGGGGCGGGTCACCGCTCTCATCGGCCCGAACGGCTCGGGAAAGTCGACCGTGCTCCGCTCCCTCGCCCGGTTGCACCGGGTGACCTCCGGATCGGTGTCGCTGGACGGCGACGACAGCGCTCCGCTGGGCGCACGCGAGTTCGCGCGCCGGGTGACGCTGCTGTCCCAGTCGCGTCCGCACCCCTCCGGTCTCACCGTCCGCGACATCGTCGGGTTCGGCCGTCACCCCCACCGCCGGCGCTTCGCCGCGCTGACCGAGGACGACCTGACGAGCATCGACCGGGCGCTGGAGCTGACCGGCACCGCCCGGATGGCGGACCGGCCGGTCGACCAGCTCTCCGGTGGCGAGCTGCAGCGCGTGTGGCTGGCCAGCTGCCTGGCCCAGGACACCGGCGTGCTGCTGCTCGACGAGCCCACCAATCACCTCGACCTGCGCTACCAGGTCGAGATCTTGGACCTGGTCCGCGACCTCGCGGACCACCACGGGACGGCCATCGGCGTCGTCCTGCACGACCTGAACCAGACCGCCGCCGTGGCGGACCAGGTCGTACTGCTGCACCACGGCGTTGTGCACGCCACCGGCGACCCCGCTGACGTGCTCACCGCCGAACACCTCTCTGAGGTGTACGGACTCCCGATCGAGGTGACCTCCGATCTGGAGACCGGGCGCGTCCGGGTCGAGCCACGCGGCAGGCATCACGCCCGGCGCTGACGCCGGCGGACACGAAGAGGAAGACATGATTCGACGTACGACGACGGCTGCCCTGACGACGGCTTGCGCGGCCCTGCTGCTCGCCGCGTGCGGCCAGACCACCACCGCCGCCGAGACCGACCCGTCCGAGAAGAAGGCCTCCGCTGGCTGCGAGGGGGTCGAGACCTCGACCGGCGCGGTCAGCCTGACCGACTCCTTCGGCAACAAGGTCGAGCTCGACAAGCCGGCCGAGCGGGTCGCGGTCCTCGAGTGGCAGCAGACCGAGGATCTCCTCAGCCTCTGCGTGGACCCGGTCGCCGTCGCCGACGCCAAGGGCTACCGCACCTGGGACACCGCCGAGGAGCTCGACGAGGACGTCACCGACGTCGGCACCCGGGGCGAGCCCAACCTGGAGACCCTCTTCGGCACCGACCCCGACCTGATCGTCGTCGAGGCCTACACCGCCGACGACGAGATCCTCAAGCAGCTCGCCAAGTACGACGTCCCCGTCCTGGCCACCAAGGGCGCCGACGCCAAGGACCCGGTCGCCAACATGGTGACCACCTTCGAGATGATCGCCGAGGCCACCGGCCGCGAGGCGCAGGCCGAGGCCGTCGTCGGTGACTTCGAGGACAAGCTCGCCGCCTCCAAGAAGGCGGTCGCCGAGGCCGACGCCGCGGGCACCGAGTTCGTCTACTTCGACGGCTGGATCGACGGCGCCAACGTCGCGATCCGCCCGTTCGGCCAGGGCTCGCTCATCGGTGAGCTCGGCGAGGAGATCGGCCTGAAGAACGCCTGGACGGGCGAGGTCGACCCTGCGTACGGCCTCGGTCAGACCGACATCGAGGGCATGACCACGCTCGGCGACGCCACCTTCTTCCACACCGGCACCGTCGACCCCGCCGGCGACATCAACGCCGAGCTCGCCAAGAACAACGTCTGGAAGTCGATCCCCGCCGTCAGCGAGGGCCGCACCCACGCGTTCCCCGAGGGCGTCTGGACCTTCGGTGGCCCGCGGTCCGCCGAGCAGGTCCTGGACGCGTACGTCGACCTGCTCAGCAAGTGACCGATGCCGTCAAAGCCCCGCGGGCGGGTGCCGGAGGCGCCTCTGTCGTCCTCCTGTGCCTGCTCGCCGGGCTGCTGCTGACCGCCTGCTGGCACCTCACCCAGGGCACCTCGGGCGTCGGCCCCGCAGACTTCCTCGACGCGCTGCTCGGACGTGAGCAGTCGCACGGCGCCACCGCGTCGACGATGGAGATCATCACCGGCTCGCGGATCCCCCGGCTCGCCGCGGGCATCGCGGTCGGGTTCGCCCTGGGTGTCGCCGGCGCGCTCCTGCAGTCGCTCGCCCGCAACGCCATGGCGGCCCCCGACACCCTCGCGGTGACCGGCGGCGCCTACTTCGCGGTCACGCTGGTCGCCGCCTTCGGCCTGTCGGTGCCGCTGTGGGCCTCCGGCATCACGGCCTTCCTCGGCGGTCTCGTGGCCGCCGGCATCGTCCTCGCCCTGGCCGGTGGCGCCGGTACGTCGACGACCCGGCTGATCCTGGCCGGGTCGGCCGTCGCGCTCGCCCTCCAGGCCGCCACCTCGACGCTGCTCATCCTCTACTCGGAAGAGACCACGAGCCTGTTCGCCTGGGGCAGCGGGTCGCTGAGCCAGCTCGGGCTGCGGGCCTTCTGGCAGGTGGCGCCGGTGGTGCTGGTGGCGACGGTCTGCGGGCTGCTGCTGGCCCGCCGGCTCGACCTGCTCTCCGCCGGCGACGACGCCGCCTCGGTGCTCGGGGTCCCGGTCCGCTCGACCCGTGCGGTCGGGACCGTGCTCGCGGTGCTGCTCACCTCGGCGTCGGTGACGCTGGCGGGGCCGATCGGCTTCGTCGGGCTGTGCGCCCCCGTCCTCGTCCGCCTGCTCGGCCGGCTCGTGCCGACGCTGAACCGGCACGCGGTGCTCCTGCCGGCCGCGGGTCTGGTGGGCGCTCTCGTCGTCGTGGTGGCGGACGTGGTCGTCCGCGCCGTGCTCGGCGCCGACGAGGCCATGTCCGTGCCCACCGGGGTGACCACGACGATCGCCGGCGCGGTCGTGATGGTGCTCCTCGCCCGAGGCGGTCGCGACTCCGGACCCACCCGCCGCCCGCCCGGCGCCACCGTCACCATCCGCAGCCGACTGCGCTTCCTGGTGGTGCTCGTCCTCCTGCTCGCCCTCACCGTCGGCGCCACCGTCGTCGGGCTGCTCGCGGGCCACCAGTGGCTCTACACCGGCGACATCGTCGCCTGGTTGCAGAACCAGGGCATCCCGCTGGTCCAGTTCGCCCTCGACGAGCGCGCACCCCGGGTCGGCGCCGCCGTGCTCGCCGGTGGCGCCCTCGCCCTGGCCGGCACCTTCGTCCAGGCCACGTGCCGCAACCCGCTGGCGGAGCCAGGGATCCTCGGCATCACCGGCGGAGCCGGGGTGGGCGCGGTCGTCGTGGTGACCGGGCTGTCCTCCGGCTGGAGCGGCGGCAGCTCGGCGGCAGCCTCGACGACCACGATGCTCGTCGCCGCGACGATCGGATCTCTGGTCGCCTTCGGCCTGGTCTACGGACTGGCCTGGCGGCACGGGATCGACACCGACCGGCTGGTGCTCATCGGGATCGGCGTCTGGTACGGGTCGGTCTCCCTCAGCACCTTCCTGCTGGTGCGCTCCAACCCCTGGGACACGCCACGGATCTACACCTGGCTGTCCGGCTCGACCTACGGTCGCAGCTGGGAGCAGGTCGCCCCGGTCGCGGTCGCCCTGGCCGTCGCGATCCCGATCGCGTTCATGGTGCGCCGCGAGCTCGACCTGCTCACGCTGGACGAGGACACACCGCGGCTCGTCGGGGTTCCCTCGGAGCGGGTGCGGCTGCTGATCCTGCTGACCGCCGCGGTGCTCACCGCGATGGCCGTCTCCGCGGTCGGCGTCGTGGGCTTCGTCGGCCTGGTCGCCCCGCACATCGCGCGCGCCCTCGTCGGTGGCCGGGCCGTACGCGTGGTCCCGGTCGCCATCCTGGTCGGGGCGCTGCTCCTGGTGCTCGCCGATGCCATCGGCCGCACCGCGATCAGCCCCGCCCAGATCCCCGCGGGTCTCGTCGTCGCGCTCATCGGCGCGCCGTACTTCATCTTCCTGCTGGCCAGATCCAGGCCGTGAGCGGAAGGTGATCCTCAGGCCGACGGCGGATTCCGGGGCCAGCCGACCTCGATGCGAGCCCCTCCGCCGTCGGCGTCGGCGATCCTGACCGAGCCGCCGTGGGCCTTGGTCAGGCCACCGACGATGTAGAGACCCAGACCCGAGCCGCCGCGGGCGCCGTGCTTCCAGAACTTCGTGAACACCCGCTGGCGCAGCTCCGTGGGGATGCCCTCGCCGCGGTCCTCGACGACCAGCAGGACCTGGTCGGGGTCGTCCGGCACGAAGCCGAGGCTCACGGTGACGACACCGTCACCGTGACGTACGGCGTTCTCGACCAGGTTGGTGACGACCTGGGTGAACTTGTCCGGGTCGGCGTGGATCTCGAGCTCGTCGGGATCGGCTGCGATGTCGAGCTCGATCGGCCGCGAGGTCGCCGAGCGCACCGACTCGACCACGCGGGTGACCAGCACGGTCGCGTCGCTGCCGCGCGGGTAGAGCTGGAGCCGGCCGGTGTCGATTCGGGCCACGTCGAGGAGCTCGGCGATCAGCCGGGAGAGCCGGTCGGAGTCGGAGGCGACCGTCCTGAGCATCAGCTTCTTCTGGTCGTCGTTGAGCTTGTCCCACCGGTTCAGGAGCGCCTGCACGAATCCCTTGACACCCGTCAGCGGTGAGCGCAGCTCGTGGGCGACGGTGGCGACCAGGTCAGACCGCTCACGGTCGAGGCGCTTGCGACCACGTCCCGACCGCAGCGAGATCGAGACCTGGTCGACCGCTGCGTCCAGCGCCGGGCGCCGGATCGTCGAGACGACCAGCACCTCGGTGCCGTCGGGCAGCAGCCAGGCCTGCTCCGGGGTGCCGGTGACGGTCGGCAGGGTCTCGTAGGGCCGGTTGACCTTGGTCCAGGTGTGTCCGTCGGTGTTGCTCAGCGTGAGTACGTCACCCAGCGGCCGCCCGAGGCTAGCGTCGGGGTCCACGCCGAGCATCCGCCCCGCCAGGGCGGAGACCAGGACGACCATGCCATCCGCGTCGGCGACGACGACACCGTCGGGCAGGGCATCGGCGAGTTCTCTGGCGTCCACGCCGCCACCCTAGACCGAGGACACCGACGTGGGATCGCAACTCCGCACGATTGCCTGTCGGGCGACCCGCACCGCGGCCGGGACGGTCGCCAGAAGCAGCACCGCGACGACAGCCAGCGCCAGCCGTACATCGACCCCGGCCGCCGCCCCGATCAGCGGTGTCGCGACCAGGACCGGGCCGGTCTGGGCCAGCTGGATCAGGCTCGAGAACCGGGCCAGCATCTCGGCTGGCGTGCGGGCGACGTAGGCCGGGAGGAGGTAGGTGGTCAGCATCGTGGTGCCGACACCGACCAGGCCGACCGCGAGCACCCCCACCCAGATCTCCGTACGCAGCGCCAGCAGGCCCACCCCCGCAGCCGCGATCACGGGGCCGGTGACCGCGACCGGCGCCCGTGGTGCGCCCCGGCGGGCGACGAGGAGGGTCATCACCAGTCCCCCGGCCACCCAAGCGCCGGAGACGAGGCCGGTCTCCGCCGCGGTCCAGCCGCGCTCGCGGCCGGCCAGGGGCAGGGCGAGCATGACCAGCGGAAGGACCGACGCGGCGAGACCGGTGATGGCGACGAGGACCGGCACGACTCCCGGGGTGCGTCGTGCCGCCCTCGCGCCGTCGGCCAGGCTGCGCCAGACCGAGCCCTGGGCGGGCTCTGGAGCCGGTTCGTGCGGTGGGCGCACCAGGAGGAGCGCGGTCAGGACGAGGGCGAACGTCACCGCGTCCAGACCGGCGGTCAGCGGCAGCCCGCCGTGGCCGATCAGGAAGCCGCCGGCAGCGGGCCCGGCGGTGCGGGCGATCTGGTGGGCCGAACCGACCAGGGCCATCCGCCGGTCCAGGTCCTCGGAGCCGAACAACCGCGGGAAGACCCCTTCTGCCGGTCGCCGCAGTGCCTGGAGCGTGCCCGAGAGGGCGCCGACGGCGACCAGCATCCACAGCTCCGCGCCGCCGATCGCGCCTACCGCGAACGCGGCCATGACCAGCACCATCGCGGCGTCGCACACAGCCATCGTCCGCCGGATACCGATGCGGTCGGCCAGTACTCCCCCGGCCAGCACCAGCACGGCCAGCGGGATGCCCTCGATCGTCAGCACCAAGCCGGCCGCTTCGGCTCCGAAGCCGGCCGCGGCCCAGCCGATCGCGAAGAAGGTCACCGAGTCGCCGAAGACCGACGCGGTCGAAGCAGCCAGCCAGGGGCGGAACCCCCGGCCCGTGGTCGCTCCCACGGGTCAGTCCTCGGGGTGATGGCGCACGGGCATGATCAGCGCGGTGAAGCCGGGCTGATAGGGCGAGGTGACGACCACGGGCCGGTCCGGGGCGGTCACCGCCAGCTGCACCTCCTCACCCAGGCACGCCGCCAGGGCGCGGCCGAACAGGGCCGTGCCGAGCCGGAGCCGGGCCGGCGGACCGGTCACCACGCCGCGTACGTCGCTCTGCTCCGCGGTGTGCGGCGAGCGGAGCCGGGACTGGTCGCCCAGGAAGAGGTCGACCTCGGTGTAGGCGGCCGCGTCGAGCCCGGCGAGCAGGTCGGCCTTGGCGAGCACGGCACGGGTGCCGGCCGGCTCCAGGCCGGCCAGGACGAGGCGATGGGCCGGGTAGGTCGTATCGCGGCCCAGCGCTTGGCCCAGCTCGTGGCCGGCGAGGGTCAGGGTGCCGTCGGCGACACGCAGCTCGGCGGTGGGGAGAACGTCGAGCCGGTCGGCGAGCGCGGCGGCGTCAGGCAGGGACAGCACCGCTCGGCCTCCGTCCCCCTCGGTGGCCGCCGGCAGCTCCCGCACCGCCATCCAGTAGCGGTTGGTCGCGACCACGTCCACTCCGGCGCCGTCGACGTCGATGAGGACGGAGGCGAGCTCGGAGGCCGGGTCGGACTCCGCCGCGTGCCGCACCTGCCGGATCGCCGCGGCCAGCACGGGACCGGGCACCTCCACGAGCGCCGGCCTGGCGGCAGGGCCGGCGTCGACGACGGCCAGCACGCCGCGTACGGCCTCCTCGGCGCGCCCCGTGCGCGCCGTCTGCTCCTCGAGGAACGCCGCCAACGCGGCCCTGGCCTCCGCGGCGGAGGAGTCGAGCACGACCCGCATCGTCTCGATCGGGACCCCGGCCTCCCGCATCCCCACGATCAGCCGGGCCCGGTCGGCGAGCTCGGGGGTGTAGTAGCGATACCCGGTCCCCGAGTCGACCTCGGCCGGCACGAGCAACCCGCACTCGTCGTAGTGGCGCAGCGCACTCGCGGTCAGGCCCACGGCCCGCGCGAACGCCCCGATCGTCAGCAGTGGATCGTCCATGCCCGCAACCATCGGCCTTCAGGTGAGATGAAGGTCAAGCGATCTGGGCCGCGCGCAGACGGACGAGCTCGGCGAAAGCGTCGTCGGGCAACGGACGCTCGACGGTGCAGTAGAGCGAGCCACCGCCGTCGGAGACCTCGAAGTCGCCGGCGACCTGGGCGTTGAGACTTCCGCTGAACGGGATCACCGACAAGCCGGCCCTGGTCGCCATCACCGAGACCAAGCCTTTCCCACGGAGCGTGTAGCACGCCATCGCGTACTTCGTGCCGGGGACAGCCTCCGGGAACAGCTCGAGCACGAGGTCGTAGTAGTGCTCGATCAAGGCCCGCTTCGCCGGCTCGACGCCGGCCAGGTAGGCCATCACAGGGTCGCTCACGACCCCAACCATAGGCGCGTTCAGCGCTGGGCGCGGGCGCTCGCGTAGAGGCAGAGCGCAGCGGCGGTGGAGAGATTGAGCGACTCGGCCTTCCCGAAGATCGGGATGCTCACGATCTCGTCGGCCTCGGCGGCCAGCTCCGGCGGGAGACCCCAGGCCTCGTTGCCCATCAGCCAGGCGGTGGGCCGGGCGAGGAGGTCGTCGGCGGTGAACAGGTCCGCGGTGCCGTGCATGTCTGCGGCCAGGACGGTCAGCCCTGCGGCCTTGGCGGCCTTCACCGCGGCCACCGGGTCGCGCTCGACCGCGACCGGGAGGTGGAAGGCGGAGCCGACCGAGGCCCGGATGGTCTTGGGGTTGTAGAGGTCGACCGAGTCGCCGGCCAGGATCACCCCGGACGCTCCGGCGGCGTCGGCGCAGCGGATGACCGTGCCGGCGTTGCCGGGATCGCGTACGTCGGCGCAGATCACCACGAGTGGACCGGTGATATCGGCGAGCGGGACGTCGAGGAACCGGCACAGCGCCACCACACCGGCCGGCGTCACCGAGTCGGACAGGCCGGTCATGGCCCGGTCCTCGACGAGCGTCACCGGCGAACCCGCCAGCAGTGCGGCGTACGTCTCCGCACCCGCCTCGGTGGCGAAGATCTCCTGCACGCAACTCGCGCCGGAATCCGACACCGTGCCGAGGGCGCCCTCGACCGCCTTCGGGCCATCGGCCAGGAAGAGACCTCGCTCCGCACGAACCGAGCGGCGGCCGAGCTTACGGATCTCTTTCAAGCGGGAGTTCCCCGACGACAGCAAATCACTCACCCCGTGATCGAGTACGCGTGCAAATGGAACGTGGGAGTCCCAGTGTCACCAGGTGACACCAAGACTCCCACGATCGGAGTCAGACTCAGGCGTTCGCCGGGGCGTTGACGTCCTCCGGCAGCGCAGCCTTGGCCTGGGCGACGAGCGCGTTGAACGCGGCCACGTCGTTGACGGCGAGGTCGGCGAGGATCTTGCGGTCGACCTCGATGCCGGCCAGGTTGAGACCCTGGATGAAGCGGTTGTAGGTCATGCCCTCGGCGCGCGCCGCGGCGTTGATCCGCTGGATCCACAGGCGACGGAAGTTGCCCTTGTTCTTGCGGCGGTCGTTGTAGGAGTAGACCAGCGAGTGGGTGACCTGCTCCTTCGCCTTGCGGTAGAGGCGCGAGCGCTGGCCCCGGTAACCGGAGGCCCGCTCGAGGGTGGTGCGACGCTTCTTCGCAGCGTTCACTGCGCGCTTGACGCGTGCCATTTCAGTGCTCCTTGAATGCTAGGGAAAGTTTCGGGGTGATCGCTCAGCGACCGAGCAGCTTCTTCGCGCGCTTGACGTCGGCGGGGGCGAGCTCCACCAGACCAGCGTTGCGACGGTGCTTCTTGCGCGAGCCGGTCGTCGGCGCGGAGGCGAACGCAGCGCCGGACTTACGGCCGGCCTGCAGGCGCTGGATCTTCCCGGAACCGGTCACCTTGAAGCGCTTCTTGGAACCGGAGTGGGTCTTGTTCTTCGGCATAGTTCTTCCTTCTCTCGTCGTCCGGCCGGTCACGGGGCGCCGCGGCGGCGGAAGTCAGGGGATCGACTCAGAGGTCGATGTCGGGGTCGAGGTTCTCCGAGCGGCGCTTGACCTTGGGGGTCGAGGCCGGACGCGCGGCATTCGCGGCCGTACGCTCCGCCTTCTCGGCGGCCTCGTCGGCGGCACGCTCGGCGGCCTTCTCCTCCTTGGCCGTCTTCGCCTCCACCTTGGCGTCGGCCTTCTTCTTGTGAGGGCCGAGCACCATGATCATGTTGCGGCCGTCCTGCTTCGGCGAGGACTCGACGAAGCCCAGCTCCGCGACGTCGTCGGCCAGCTGCTGCAGCAGGCGGAAGCCGAGCTCGGGACGGTGCTGCTCACGACCGCGGAACATGATCGTGATCTTGACCTTGTCCCCAGCGTTGAGGAACCGCACGACGTGACCCTTCTTGGTCTCGTAGTCGTGCTTGTCGATCTTCGGACGAAGCTTCATCTCCTTGATGATCACGTTCGTCTGGTTTCGACGGGCTTCACGGGCCTTCTGGGCGTTCTCGTACTTGAACTTCCCGTAGTCCATGAGCTTGCAGACCGGCGGCTTGCCCTGCGGGGCGATCTCGACCAGGTCGAGGTCGGCCTCCTGGGCCAGGCGCAGCGCGTCAGGGGTCGGCACGATGCCGACCGTCTCTCCGTTGGGACCAACGAGGCGGACCTCGGGAACCCGGATCCGGTCGTTGATACGAAGCTCAGTGCTGATGTGTCCTCCAGTTGTTGTGGCTGCGGAGGCTCTGGATCTTGCTTTCCGGGCCGCGTGCACGGGCGGTCCGGAAATGAAAAAGGGCTTCCGCTGGAATTGTCACAAGCGGAAGCCAGTCATGACGCTCACCCATGCGTGGGCTTGCACCACCGAATCCGATGCCCCACGAATTTCTGCGGCACTGTCTTCGGGACCGGACCCGACGACCTTTGTTGCTTGCGGTCGATGCGGGTGGGAGAACGCTGTCGTGATCTCCGCTTGTTGGATCGAACCGACGGCGTACGTCGGCTGATCGGTCAACACGGAACACTACTGCAACATTCCCCGCCATCCCAATCCCCAGAGCGCCGGGGCGTCAGGCGCTGAGGCTCACGGCCGCACCCAGGCCGTACGCGGCCCGACGGTCGCCAGCTGCCACCCCTCGGCCACCTTGTGGAGGTCATCACCCTCGATCGCGAACGGGACCGGGCCGGCGAGGTCGAGCACGAGTGCGTCGGCACCGTCGTGGACGGCCGCCCGCGCGGCATCGCGCAGGGAGACCGGCACCGGGCGGGCGTCGGCCTGCCACGCCTGCAGCGACGCGGTGCCGGTGAACCCGAGCAGCGCCTGCCGCCCGTCGGCGCCGGTGAGCAGCACGGTGGCCATGTCGGAGGTCTTGTCGTGGGCCAGACCGGCCTCGTCGACCTCGACCTCGCCCAGCACCGCGACGACCGGGACGAGCACCCGGGCGGCGGCGAGCGTGGTGAGCACGTCGGCCTGAGTGGCCTGGCCCGCTGCGTACGACCTCATCACGGCCACGACCTCGGGGCTGGTCTCCCCCGTGTCGCCGGGAAACGCAGTGCCGAGGAGTCGCTTGTCGTTCATCGCCTCCATTGAACCCCAGCATGAGCCCCAGTCGAAGATCAGGGCCGATATCGGGGACAGTCCCGGTGCCGCATCACCGCCGCTGTGGGAGTCTGGAGACATGGACCAAGGCGCCTACCTCGCACTAGCCGCCGCGCTCACCGTGCTGGGCGCGATCTGGACGTGGATCGCGTTCCGACGGCGTGGTCTGGGCGCCGGCGTGAAGGGCCTGGGGTGGACGCTGCTCGCCCCGGCCGCCTACCTGACCGGGCTGTTGCGTGCCGGCGGCAGGATCGTGGACGCGATCGCGGACTGGGCCGCACGGCTGGTCTTCAGCCCGACCGTCTGGATCGGCTTCGGCATCGCCGCGCTGGCGATCGTGCTGATCTTCGTGGCCCGGGTGCTGCCCACCAAGGAGAAGCCCAGCCGGGCCGCGCGGAAGGAGGCCGGCGCCGCCCCCGGTCCGGCCTCGGTGACCGCCCCGAAGGCCGCCAAGGGCCCGGTGCTCGACGACGATGACGACGACCTGGCCGACGTCAACGACATCTTGAAGAAGTACGGCATCTCCTGACTTGACCGACCCGAGCGTCCAGCCCGCCGCGGATCTGCTGACGATCGCGATGAGCCGCCCGGCCACCCTCGGCCCCGGGCGGCTGGTCTGCGTCGATGGCCCCGCCGGCTCCGGGAAGACGACCCTGGCCGCCGCCCTGGCCGAGATGACCGAGGCTCCGGTGATCCACATGGACGACCTCTACGCCGGCTGGGACGGTCTCGAGGACGGCATCGCCCAGCTCGAGACGATCCTGCTCCCCCTCGTCGAGGGCGCCCCGGGCTCCTACCGCCGCTACGACTGGCGCCGAGGCGCCTATGCCGAGACGGTCATGGTCCCGCCGTGCCCGCTGCTCGTCGTCGAGGGCGTGGGCAGCGGAGCGGCGGCCTACGACAGCTTTCGCACCGCCCTGGCCTGGGTCGACGCGCCGGTCGAGCTGCGCAGGTCGCGCGGCATCGCTCGCGACGGCGACACCTTCGCACCCCACTGGGACGCGTGGGCGGCCGCCGAGGCCGGGCATTTCGCCGAGAGCATGACCGCGGCCCGCGCCGACATCGTCGTGATGACCTAGGAGATCAGCTCGTCCAGCCGGCTGTAGGCCCGCGCATCGCCCTGGAGCACGACCGAGCGCCGGCCGTCGACCGAGACCGGTACGTCACCGGCGACCGTGACCCGGCGCATCTCGCGCGGATGGTGGTCGAAGTCGGCGACCGCGTAGTGCTGGGTGGCCCGGTTGTCCCACATCGCCACGTCGCCGGGCTGCCAGCCCCAGCGGACGGTGTTCTCGAGCTTGGTGACCCGGTCCTGGAGCAGGTTGAACAGATGGATCGACTCGGTGGAGGTGAGCCCGTCGAACTCCTTCACGAACGAGCCGAGCACCAGGGACCGCTCCCCCGTCTCCGGGTGGACGCGGACGACGGGGTGCCGGGTCTCGAAGTGGATCGAGGCGAAGTCGTCGCGGGAGTAGTTGGCGTCCGGCTGCTCGTGCTCCTCGTCGCGCTGGGCGTAGTCGTAGGAGTTGGTGTGCACCGCCCACAGCTCGTCGGCCAGCGCCTTCAGCGGCGCCGGGAGCCGGTCGTAGGCGGCCGCGGTGTTCGCCCAGATAGTGGTGCCGCCGTAGGGCGGCAGGGTGACCGCACGCAGCACCGAGATCGCCGGGACCCGGTCGACGAAGGTGACGTCGGTGTGCCAGGCGTTGGCCGCCATGCCGGCGTTGGCGGTGACCCGGAGCACCCGGCCGGAGCCGGTGTCGACCGTCGGGTGTGCGGTCGTCAGCTCCCCGAACCGGGCCGCGAAGGCGCCCTGCGCCTCGTCGGTGAGCCCGTCCTGGCCCCGGAAGAAGAGCACCTTGTGGCGCAGCAGGGCGCTGCGTACGTCCTGGATCTGGGTGTCGTCCGCCTCGGCGAGGCGCAGCCCCTCGATGACGGCGCCGATCCGGGCGCCGGCACGGCGGACCCGTACGCCCGAGGGCGTCTCGACGACATCGGCGGGCCGGTGCGGCTCGGTGATGGTCACGTTCGTTCTCCGATCAGGGATGAGGGTCAGGCGGGAACGGGCTCTGGCTCAACGGTCTTCCCGCGGCCGAGCCTCGTCGGCCACCAGGACGGCGCCAGGCCACGCTGACCGCCGAGGGCGGCGGAGACCCGGTCGAGGTAGATCGCGATGACGACGACCGCGAGGCCGCCCTCGATCGAGGCGCCGATCTGCAGGCCCTGGACGGCGTTGACCACGACACCGCCGAGGCCCGAGCCGCCGACCAGGCCGGCCACCACGACCATGGAGAGCGCGAGCATGATGACCTGGTTCACGCCGGTCATGATCGACTCCTTGGCCAGCGGGAGCTGCACCTCGCGCAGGATCTCCCAGCGGCCCGCGCCGAAGGCGGCGGCCGCCTCGACGGTCTCGGCGTCGACCTGGTTGATCCCCAGCTGGGTGAGCCGGACCGCAGGCGGCAGCGCGAACACGATCGTCGCGACCAGGCCGGGCGCGTCGCCGACCCCGAAGAAGAGGATGGTCGGCAACAGGTAGACGAAGACCGGCAGCGTCTGCATCAGGTCGAGCACCGGCCGCAGCGCCGCCCGCAGCGGTGGCGAGAAGGCCGACCAGATGCCCAGCGGGATGCCGATCACCAGCGCCACGAGCGTCGCGACCAGCACCGAGGTCGTGGTCTGCATCGTCTCGTACCACAGGTCCATCGACTCGATCAGGAGCAGGCCGACGGTCAGCACCAGGGTGAGGACGATCTGGCGGGTCACCAGGAGCGCGATCACGGCGAGCACGATGATCATCACCACCGGCGGCAGGCCGCCGAGCACGTTGTAGACCATCCGGAGCAGGAAGTTGAGCGCCTCCTTGATGCCGTCGAAGAACGGGCCGAGGTTGTCGGTGAGGACGTTGATGACGTCCTCGCCGATGTCGCCGATGTGAAGATCAGGCATGGGCCACCTCCTTGGCCTCGGCCTCGGCGCTCGCGCCGTTGGCCGTGGACAGTGCAGAGAGGATCGCGGCCCGAGGCACGACCCCGACGATCCGGCCGTCATCGTCGAGCACGGTCACCGGCACCACCTGGCGCCCGGCGAGCTGCATGAAGTCGCCGACGACGTCGTCGGGCCCGACCTGCTCGTAGGGCTCGCCGAGCGCTTCGCGCAGGCTCTCGCCGCTGCTCAGGTCGGCGACCCGGTCGGCGGTCACCACGCCGAGCAGCCGGTCCTCGGCGTCGGTCACGAAGGCGCCGGTGACCTCGTTCTCGCCGAGCCTGGTCAGCGCGTCCGCCCGGGTCGTCTCCTCGTCGAGGACAAGGCGTGGCGGCCGCACCAGGTCCGAAGCGCTGAGCACACGAGCCCGGTCCACGTCGGAGACGAACTCGCTGACGTAGTCGTCGGCCGGATGGGCGACGATCTCGGGTCCGGGGGCGACCTGGATGGCTTCCCCGTCCCGCATCACCATCACCCGGTCACCGATCCGCATCGCCTCGTTGAGGTCGTGGGTGACGAAGACCGTGGTGCGCTGGTCCTGGGACTGGAGATCGACGAGCAGGTCCTGCATGTCACGGCGGATCAACGGGTCGAGCGCCGAGAACGGCTCGTCCATGAGCAGGATCGGCGGATCCACGGCCAGCGCCCGCGCCAGACCCACCCGCTGCCGCATGCCACCGGAGAGCTCGTGGGGAAGCTTGTCGCCACGCCCGCCCAGGCCGACCCTTTCGAGGGCGGCGTCGGCCTTCTCCAGGCGCTCTTGCTTCGTGGTGCCGCGTACCTTCAGGCCGTACGCCGCGTTCTCCCGCACCGTCCGGTGCGGGAAGAGCGAGAAGTGCTGGAAGACCATCCCGATGCCGGTGTTGCGGAGCTCGCGCAGCCTCTGGTCGGAGACTTCGGTGATGTCCTCGCCGTCGATCAGGAGCTCGCCCGCGCTGGGCTCGTTGAGGCGGTTGATCATCCGCAGCACGGTCGACTTGCCCGAGCCGGAGAGCCCCATCACGACGAACATCTCGCCCTTGGCGATCTCGAAGTCGATCTCGTGGGCGCCGAGGTAGCCGCCCGCGGCGGCGGCTGCCGCGCGCGGGTCCTCGGCGGCCAGTGCCTTCTCGGCCTGTCGGCGGCCGAGCCCGTAGACCTTGCTCAGGCCGCGCCCGACGATCGCGGGCTCGACCGACTCGTTCGGCTCTGTGTTGGTCTCGCTCATCAGATCTCCGCCTTCTCGCCGTCGGCGTCCTCGACCCCGTCGAGGAACTCGGCGACCTTGTCGGGGTTGTCGTCGATCCACGCCTCGGCGATGTCGGCGAGCTCCTTCCCGGACTTGTCGTGGTCGTAGTAGAACTTCCCGGCCTCGTCGGTGGTGAAGGTCAGGTTGGAGAGGAACTCGGCGATCTCGGGGTTGTCGTCCTCGAATCCCTTGCGGGTGACGGTGCGGATCTCGCCGGCGCCGCCCCAGACCTTGTCGGGGTCCTCGAGGAAGGCCGCGTCGAACTGCACGGTCATCCAGTGCGGGCTCCAGCCGAGGAACACGATCGGCTGGCCCGCCTTCTGCGACTTCTCGACCTGGGCGAGCATCGCCGGGGTCCCGCTGGCGACGAGCTTCCAGTCGCCGAGACCGTACGCGTCCTCGTCGATCGCCTTCTGGATCGTCTCGTTGCCCGGGGAGCCGGCCTCGATGCCGTAGATCTTCCGGCCGAACCTCGCGCCGTTGGCGTCGAGGTCGGCGAGCGACTCGATCCCGAGTTCGTCGGCGACGTCGCCGGGTACCGCCGGGGCGTACTCGGTGCCCTTCACGATCGTGGAGAGCACCTCGACGTCGCCCTGCTCGATGGGGTCGCCGAAGCTGGGCTCCTGGGAGGGCCACCAGTTGCCGAGGTAGGCGTCGATCTGGCCCGAGGAGACCGCGGTCGCCGCGTTCTCGACGGACAGGTTCTTCTTGATGCTGGCGTCGTATCCCAGCTCCTGGAGGATCTGGACGGCGACCTCGTTCTCGACCTGGAGGTCGACCCAGGGCTGCTCGGCGAGGACCACGGAGTCCTCGGCTCCTCCGGAGTCGCTCTGGGCGAAGCCGTCACGCTCGCTCGCGGTCGTGCAGGCCGTCAGGGTGCCCGCCGTCGTCGCGACGGCGAGGGCAACGACGGCAAGGCGTTGGGGGTGGCGCATGCGTGCTCCATCCAATCGGTTCATATATGTCTAACACACTAGACATTGGGCTCCGTGGTGTTCCAGCACGTCCACACACAGAGCAAGACCAGGATCGAGATGCTGCGATAGAGAATCTCTATATCTGGTTCACGGGTCCGTCAGCTCCTGCGCCAGCGCGACGAACTGCTCGACCAGCGCGTCGCCACGCTCCTCAAGCCACACCACGGACACGCTCACCCGCGTCACCGGCAACAACGGCACCACCTGTGCACCCGCGCGCGATGCCGCGCGGGCCATCCCCTCGGTCAGCACAGCCACCCCGGCGCGAGCCAGCACCAGCGGGGTGATCGAGGCGACGTGGGCCGTCTCGATCGCGACCTCGGTAGGCAGGCCGGCGGCCTCGAGGCGGGCGTCCAGGAACGTACGCAGCGCCGTGCCGGCCGGCGTCGCGATCAGGCCGACCTCGGCGAGCTCCTCGATCCGGATCTCCTCCGGTGCCTCGCCCGAGGGCGGCAGCACCGCCACGAGCTCGTGCTCGGCGAGCCGGTGCGATCCGAACGGGCCGTGCGGCGGCGCACCGTCGATCAGGCCCACGTCCGCCTCGCCCTTACGCACCTGGTCGAGCACGTCGGAGCGGTGCTGCGGGTCGGTGACCACGACCTGTGCGGCCGGCTGGATCCGCCGGAACTCGGCCAGCACCGGCACCAGCGGCTCGACCGCCCATACCGTGCTGGAGGTGATCCGGAGCCGGCCGAACCCCTCGTCGGAGACGGACCGGACCGCTCCCGCGGCGAGCTCGAAACCTCGTACGACCCGGCGGGCCGGGCCGAGCAGCGCCGATCCCGCCGGGGTGAGCCGCACTCCCCTGCCATGACGCTCGAAGAGCGGACCGCCGAGCTCGCGCTCGAGCCCGCGCACGGCGTACGACAGCGACGGCTGGGCCACGTGGAGCCGGGCCGCGGCGCTGGTGAAGCTGCCGGCCTCGGCGATCGCGAGGAAGAACTCCAGCTGTCGTCGCTCCATGGCCCGAGGCTAACCCGACCACTCACCGGGACCCTCCCGGCGCCTCGATAGCCTGGGCGCGTGCTGAGACCGAGTGGAGAGCAGTTCACGATCGACGGCGGGGGCTACTCCGCGACGGTGACGGAGAGTGGCGGGGCGCTGCGGCTGCTGTCCTACGAGGGGCGAGACCTCATCGCCCCCTTCGGCGACGAGGAGCAGTCCAGCGGCGGCAAGGGGCAACTGCTGGCTCCGTGGCCCAACCGGATCCGCGACGGACGCTACGAGTTCGGTGGGAAGACCCACCAGCTCGGGCTCACCGAGGTCGCGCGCAACAACGCCTCCCACGGCCTGGTGCGGTGGGCGCAGTGGCTGCCCATCGAGGAGGCGAAGGGCTCGATCACCCTCGCCACCCGGCTGATGGCGCAGAGCGGCTACCCGTGGACGCTCGACCTCGAGGTGACCTACGCCATCGGGCCCGACGGGCTGACCGTGACCCAGTCGGCGACCAACCACGCCGCGTCCCCGGCGCCCTTCGCCGTGGGCGCCCACCCCTATCTGACCGTCGGCGAGGGGCCGATCGACGCCTGGACGCTCACGCTCCCGGCGCGGACGCGCCTGCTCTCCGACCCGGAGCGGAAGCTGCCCACCACGAGCGAGCCGACGGCCGGGACGGCTCACGACTTCACCTCCGCCAAGCCCATCGGCGATGTCGTGCTCGACCACGCCTTCACCGATCTCGACCGCGGCGAGGACGGCCGGACCACGGTCACCCTCCAGGGGCCCGACGGTGGCGTCGCACTGTGGGTCGACGAGCGCCACCCGTGGCTGATGGTCTACAGCGCAGACGACCAGTCACCCAAGCGCGGCAGCCTTGCCGTCGAGCCGATGACCGCTCCCCCGGACGCGTTCAACTCCGGCACAGACCTCATCGAGCTGGCCCCCGACGAGCGGGTCGAGGTCACCTGGGGCATCACCGCGATCTGATCATCGCGCTGATCATCGCGGTCTAGCGGTCGCACTCCAGCAACGACAGGTCGAACGCCTCAGCCATCGCCGCATAGCCGGCGTCGCCGGGGTGGAGGTGATCCCCGGAGTCGTACGCAGGCAGGAACCGCGCCGGCCGGTCGGGGTCACGCGTGGCGGCGTCGAAGTCGACGACGCCGTCGAACTCGCCGGAGGTGCGGATCCACTCGTTGACCGCGACCCGCACCCGTTCGCGCTCGGGGGTGTAGCGGCTGCCGCCCTCGTACGGCGTCAGGGTGGCGCCCACGACGCACACCTCCTCGGCGTGCGCCTGTGCGATCAGGTCGCGATAGGCGTCGGTCAGGTCGGAGGCCTCGTCGGCGTCGTCCCAGCGGATGTCGTTGATCCCCTCCAGCACCACGACCGTGGTGACGCCGGGCTGGTCGAGGACGTCTCGCCGGAAGCGTTCCAGACCGCGCTGACCACCGGTGCTGTCGACGAGGACGCGGTTGGCGGAGATGCCCTCGTTCATGACGCCGAAGCGGTCGGCGAACCGGCTGCTCGCGATCCGGTCGGCGAGCAGGTCCGGCCAGCGGCGGTTGGCGCCGACGGTGGAACCGTTGCCGTCGGTGATCGAGTCGCCGAACAGCACCGCTGTCCTCACTCGACGAGGCTTCTGGACGAGCACGCTCTCGACCCAGTACCAGCTGGAGATCTGCCTCGTGAACGCCGCACCAGATTCCTCGCCGGCGACGTCCGCGCCCGCCGCCTCGGAGACGTAGGAGATCTGCGTGGCCACGTCGTGCCCGGTGATCGGGCCGCTCTCGCCGACGACGTGGAAGCTGACCGCGAGCGTGCTGTCGGCCGGCACGGTCGCCTCGACGGGGTCGCTGAGCACCTCGGTGCCGGGCGCGACGGTGACCCTGTCGGCACCGGCGAAGGTCAACGGACGGTTCGTCCCGCGCACCACCGCGGCGCCGTCCCCGGCCAGGCCGAGGTGTGCGGAGGAGAAGGTGACCGGACGGTCACCGAAGACGTTGGAGAGGGTGATGCGTACGCCGGAGCCACCCAGCGAGGTGTGCACCAGGTTGCGCACCGACAGGTCGGCCAGCCCGGCCGCGCCGGTGGCACCACCCACCTCGTCGGCCGAGGCACCCCAGGTGCCTACCGGGTGCACCGGCGCGGCCTGGGCCGGGACGCTCGCGACCACGGCGAGCACCGTGGCCAGCACGGCGATGGCACGAGTCCAGGAGATCACGCCGACACGGTAAGTCGCCTCGGCCACCACGATCAGCGATTCGCGGGAGGATTCCCCCAACCGTTGTACGGGATTCGCCGCACGGTCGCCGTCAGGACAGCCGCTCGACCAGCGCCCGCAGAGTGCGCACGGCCTTCCTCGACGAGGCTCCGTCTGAGGCCTGGATGCCGAGCGCGGAGATGTTGTGACCGGAGGAGAGGTCGATGTTGGGCCACGGAGCGCCACGGGGGAAGTTGATCGCGAGGATCTCGGCCCACTCGAGGTCCCGGCGCCGGTATCCGTTGACCACCGTCAGACCGTCCTCCCGGGCCACCACCCGCGACCGGGTCAGCGCGTGCACGCAGACCACGATCCCGAGCCCCACGGCACCGAAGGTGAGACGCTCGAACATGGTGACCTGTGCCTTGATCTCCGCGGAGAAGCCGACCCAGACCATCGTGCACATCACCGCGAGCGCGGCCACGAGGAACCAGCCCATGACCCGGGCACCGAGCGGGCGCCAGGTGTGCGGCAGTGTGACCGGCAGCTCGGATCCCGTCGACTCAGATCCGGCAGGCATTGATCTCCGTCAGCAGGATCGCGCGGGCGCCAACCGCGTAGAGGTCGTCCATCAGCTTCTGCGATCCCTTGCGCGGCACCATCGCGCGGACCGCGACCCAGCCCTCACGGTGCAGCGGGCTGACCGTCGGGCCCTCGAGCCCGGGCGTCATCGCGGACGCCTCGGCGAGGTCTTCGGCACGGATGTCGTAGTCCATCATCACGTAGCTGCGCGCGATCAGGACGCCGTCGAGGCGCCGCCGGAAGGTCTCGTACGCCGGAGGAAGCTGCGCGCCCGAACGGGTGATGACCACGGCCTCGGAGTGCATGATCGGCTCGCCGAAGATCTCCAGCCCGGCCTGCCGCATCGTGGAGCCGGTCTCGACCACGTCGGCGATCGCGTCGGCGACGCCGAGCTGGATCGAGGTCTCCACGGCTCCGTCGAGGCGGGTCACGCTGGCGTCGATGCCCTCGCGCTCCAGGAAGGCGGAGACGACGCCGACGTAGGAGGTCGCGATCCGCTTGCCGCGCAGCTCCTCGATCGCGGTGAAGGCGCCGGAACGGCCGGCGAAGTGGAACCGCGAGCGGCCGAAGCCGAGCCCGATGACCTCGTCGGCCTTGGCACCGGAGTCGAGCAGCAGGTCACGGCCGGTGATGCCGATGTCGAGGGTGCCCTCGCCGACGTAGAGCGCGATGTCGCGCGGGCGCAGGTAGAAGAACTCGACGCCGTTCTCCTCGTCGATGAGGGTCAGGCGCTTGGAGTCGTCGCGCTGGCGGTAGCCCGCCTCGCGCAGCAGCTCGGAGGCGGCGACGGACAGCGAGCCCTTGTTGGGTACGGCGATCCGGAGCATGCCCTCGGCGGATGTTTCAGTCATGGGTGATCCCTACAGGTGTGAGTAGACGTCGTCGATGGAGATTCCGCTGGCGAGCATGAGCACCTGGGCGTGGTAGAGCAGCTGGGAGATCTCCTCCGCGGTCGCTTCCTTGCCCTCGTACTCGGCCGCCATCCAGGACTCGGCGGCCTCCTCGACCAGCTTCTTCCCGATCGCATGGACCCCGGCGTCGAGCTGTGCCACGGTGCCGGATCCTTCAGGTCGGGTCCGGGCCTTCTCGCTCAGCTCGGCCCAGAGCTCGTCGAACGTCTTCACGAGCGTCAAGCCTAGGCCGTACGCAACCCCGGCCCCGAATCGTCTCACCCCGTCCATAGCAAAACTGCTATGGACGGGCATAGCAGAACTGCGATACCGTGGAGCGATGAGCACCCACGACGAGGACACCGCGTTCTACGTCGGGATCGCCGCCCAGGTCACCGAGCACCGGGTCGCGCGAGGCCTGTCCCAGCGCGAGCTCGCCGAGCTCTGCGGGACGACCCAGTCGGCGATCGCACGGCTGGAGTCCGGGTCCCGCCCGCCCAAGATCGACACCCTCCTCCGGGTGGCGGCCGCGCTCGACTGCCGCCTCGAGGTCAGCTTCCACGCCCGCACCCGAGCCCACAGGAGCACGCCATGAAGACCCCTATCGCCGCCGACGAGGTCGAGTCGACCCGTAGCGAGCGGTTCCTGGCGGTCGCACTGACCGCCTTCCTGCTCGTCGGCACCGTCTGGTTCTACGTCAAGGTTGCCGGCTGGTGGCCGCTCTACCTGGACTGGGACCAGTGCAACAACGGCGAGTCGCCGTGCAAGATCCCCGGCCACGAGGCGATCCAGATCGGCGTACGCCTCGGCTTCATCATCCTGCTGTGCCTGGTCGGCTTCTGGGTCCTCTACCGGCTGCGCCGCAGCGGCTCCCGCTTCCTCCCGCTCGGCTTCGCGCTCGCCGCGACCGGGGTGATCATGGCCCTGGTCTTCGCGTTCCACTACACCTTCGAGTACGCCGACTTCGGCCCGCTCATCCTGTCGCTGTTCGGGGCCGCGGCCACCGTCGGCGTGTTCGTCGCCGTCCAGCGGCTGCTGGCGAAGCGGATCCCCGCCATGCGGGTACGCAAGGGCGACTGCCCCTACTGCGGCTACCCCGTCCGCGGCAAGCACTGCGAGGGCTGCGGTCGCGAGACCATCGCCCCGTGCACGGCCTGCGAGGCCGACCGCCGGGTCGGCTCGCTGCACTGCGTGGCCTGCGGAGCGGAGTAACCCTCAACCTCAGGGTCAGGGTTTGACCGGGCGTACCGTCGCCCGGTGGAGCTTCATGAACTCGACGTACCCCGGCGCGTTGAGCTCCAGGATCGCCGCCGGGTTGGTGTCAGGCTCGATCGTGCCGCGGACCTTGGCCGGCACGCCCATCACCAGGCTGTGGTCGGGCACCTGGGTTCCCTCGACCACCATCGCACCGGCCGCGATCAGGCAGCCGTCGCCGACGACCACGGCGTCGGAGATCACTGCCCCGTTACCGATCAGCGAGCCGGTGCCGATCCGGTCCCCGTGCACGACGCAGCCGTGGGCGATCGTGCTGTGCGGACCCATCTCGAGGGAGGACCCGGGTCGTACGTGCAGCACCGAGTTGTCCTGCACGTTGGAGCCCTCGCCGATGATGATCGGCCCGACATCGGCGCGCAGCACCGCGCCGTACCAGACGCTGGCGTTCGGTCCCAGGCGTACGTCACCGATCAGCGTCGCCGTCGGCGCCACCCAGGCGTCGGGATGGATCTGCGGACTCTTGCCGTCGAACTCGAAGATGTTCATCGGAGCAGAGCCTAGAGGCAGCCGTCAGTGCGTGCCTTCCGGGCTGACGTGGATCACGACGCTGGTCAGGCGCGGCAGAGCCACCAGGAGGTGCTCCTCGACGTGATGGGCGATGTCGTGGCCTGCGGAGACCGGGAGGTCGGCAGGCACGGTGATGTCGCCGTCGGCGTGGAGGGTGTGCCCGATCCATCGCAGCCGCAGACTGCGGACCTCGAGCACGCCGTCCACGGTGCGCACGGCCTCCCTCGCGCGGCGGACGTCGTCCGGGGTGACCGCGTCCATCAGCCGGGCACCGACCTGTTTGAGAGCCGAGCGCAGCACGCCGAGGATCGCGACCGCGATCAGCAGCCCGATCAGCGGGTCGGCCCAGGGCACCCCCAGCGCAACCCCGGCGGCGCCGAGGACGACCGCGAGCGAGGTGAAGCCGTCCGTGCGCGCGTGCAGCCCGTCGGCGACCAGGGCGGCCGAGCCGATCTGGCGGCCCACCCGGATCCGGTAGCGGGCGACGATCTCGTTGCCGAGGAAGCCGACGACGCCAGCCGCCGCGACCGCCCAGACGTGCTCGACCTCGCGCGGATGGAACAGCCGGTCGATCGCCTCCCAGCCGGCCAGGATGCTGGACAGAGCGATCATGGCGACGACGAACAGGCCGGCGAGGTCCTCGGCCCGGCCGTAGCCATAGGTGAACCGGTCGTTGGCCGGACGTCGGGCCAGCCAGAATGCCACGAGCAGCGGCACCGCGGTCAGCGCGTCCGCCACGTTGTGGAGCGTGTCCCCCAGCAGCGCCACCGAGCCGGTCAGGCTGACGACGACCGCCTGGAGCGCGGCCGTCAGCGCGAGGACACCGAGACTGATCCACAGCGCCCGTCGGCCACGTACGTCTGCCTCCAGCGCCTCGTCGACCTGGTCCGCGGCGTCGTGGGAGTGCGTCCCGAACACGTCCGAGACGGCATGCCGGACCCGGGCCCACGGGCCGTCGTGCTCATGAAGATGGCCGTGACCGTGACCATGGCCGTGCTCATGCTCATCGGTGTGCTCGTGCGCGCCCGCATGGTGGTGGTCGTGGTGCAGCGTGTGGGTCATGCCGACTCCTCCGCGGATCGGTGGTGCGCCGGGACCTGGTCCAGGAGATGCTCCACGTGGCCGATCGTGTCGAGGACCAGCTGGCGCACGTGCCCGTTCTCGACCCGGTAGAGCACCGAGGTCCCCTCCTTGCGCGTCGTCACCAGCCGAGCCATCCGCATCTTCGCCAGATGCTGCGAGACCCCCGGCACCGGCTTCTCCAACATCCCGGCCAGCTCCGAGACCGACCGCTCGTCGTCCAGCAACAGCCCCGCCAGCTGCAGACGTGTGGGATCGGCCAACATCCGCAGCACCTCGACGGCAAGGGTCACGACGTCGTCTCCCCACACCGGAGGTTGCGTACTTGCATGCATGCGCAAATACTACGCCTGATGCTGGGCAAGCCGCACGAAGGCTGTCTGTGTTCTGGTGGCTGGTCTTCGCCGCCGACCCTTACGAGACGATGTTCTCGATCCCGCGCCGCGTCAAGGACGGGCCTCCGGCCCGCCGCTTCGCGGCCGCGTTCGCGGTCCTTGACCCGGCACCCGATCGAGAAAGGATTTCGCCATCATCGGGGCGGCGGCGAGGGTGTGCCGCGGGGATCGATGTGGTCCCGTTTGCCGACTGCGAGCAGGTGGCTGATCGGCATTGATCTGTCAGGCGCAGATGTTGCTGCGTATAGGAGATGGAGCCCGGCAGCCTCAGGAGCGACGGAGCACGCCTGGTGAAGCGTCGAGTGGGGCGGGGCCCACACCGCCTTGGGCAGCCTAGCCAGACGCGACGACGTCGACAGGACGGGGACGCACCTGAGAAACGAGGCCGCCAAGTGCGTGCCGAACTCGGAGGCCCGTCGAACCCGATGACGGGACGCCGCAACCGTGTCGCATCCTGTGGCCGAGCGTGTCGAGGCCTCCGTGGATCCAACTGCTCCTTGTCGGTCTACGTGCGTCGGGTGAAGCGGATGTCGCCGTTGGGTAGGCGTTCGTGGAGGTAGGTGGGGTCGTGGGCGCGGTGGTGGTGATGGGAGCAGAGGAGCGCGGCGTTGTCGAGGTCGGTGGCACCGCCTTGGGCCCAGGCGATCCAGTGGTGGGCTTCGGCCCAGGTGCCGGGGATGTCGCAGCCTTCGGCCTCGCAGGTGGCGGTGCGGAGGAGGAGGGCTCGGCGTTGGGCTGCGGTGAAGAGGCGTTGTTTGCGGCCCAGGTCGAGGATCTCGGAGTCACCTCCGAGGACGGCGGGGATGATGTTCGCGGTGCAGGCCAGCCGCCGAGCCTCGGCGGCGGTGATCGGGGTGCCGCCGAGGACCTGGGCGATGCCGGCTTCTGTGCGGAGCTGGTCGAGGTCGATGGTGACGATCACGGTGGTGGCGTCGCCGCTGTGGATGGGCAGCCGGGCCGGGTCGAGGGTCTCGAGCAGCTGGCACAACGCGCGACCCAGCCGACGGCCATAAGGAAGAAACTCACCCGTGTCGGTGCGGGTGCCGTCCTCGCGCCGGGGTGAGGCGAAGGCTTCCAGGGTGGTCGCGAGCCGGTCCGCTGCTGCGTCCGGGACCACGGCTGAGATGCGGGTGGTGCCATCGCCGAGGCGGCGCATGGCCAGGCGGGTCTTCTTGCGGGCGTGTGTTTCTTCGGCGGTGAGTCGTCGGGCTTCTTCGGCCTCGGCGATCTCGGGGGCGATGACATCGAGGATGCGGCGTCCGAGTCGGCGCAGCTGGGTGGGGTCGAACTCGTTGGCGTAGGCCACCAGGGTCTCCTCTGCCTTCGTCCTGATCTCCACATCGAGATCAGCGGGGAGCTCGTCGAGTGCGTTGACGATGACGTGGGCTTGGGCGGGGTTGCAGGCACCGGCTCGCATCGCCGCCGCGACCAGCTCGTAGGTCCGGTCCAATGCCTGCGCCAACCGGAGGTCGGCCCGTAGGGTCTCGGGGCGCTGCCGGGTGTGGTGATGAAGCCACGCGGCCATGTCTCGGGCGGCCGACTCGGCGGCCACGTCATCCGCGGTCGCAATCACCCGGAGTTCGAGCTCGGCCAGCTGGGCCTTGGCCCGGGCGATCTCGACCAGGGTGGCGGCCTTCTGGTCGGTGGCCATGAACGACGGGTTCGCATCCCTCACACCGTCCAGGGCATCGGTGATCGCGACCACCGCCTCCAGCACAGGGTGCTGTGGCTGTTGCAGCGTGGTCATCGAACCGTCTCACCTCCCGACGTACGAACTCAAGGATCTGCACACACAGATCCGGCTGGTTCGCTGGTCTTGGAGGCCCGGCAGTACGGGCTATTACTTACCCTCGCAGCTCGGCGGTCCCGCCCCTGGTTCCCCTGGATTACCCACCTTCTTCAGGGTGGGCACGCCTCTTTCGAGGTGGTCGGCCATCACGTTTACGCCTGCGCCGAGCCTACCACACAACGCAAAAACAAACCAACCCAATCACCCAAACCCAGTCAGGGACAGGTATCCCAACCAAAACCCGGACCGCTGCTGGAACCCAGACAAGACACCCGAACCGCACCCAACCCAGACACCCAAGCCTCTAAATCTCCCAACCCAGACAACGTATGGGCCCCACCCGCGCTGGAACCCAGACACGAGACCAAACGGACACACACCCAGATCCCCACGTGATGGCGGCCAGCGAGCACCCGAAACCACTACCCTCGCCCCGATGACCATGACCGAGATCGGTGCCGCCTACGACGGCCGCGCCGCTGAGTACATCGACCTGTTCGGCACGATCGACAAGCTCGCCGAGCAGGACCGCGACACGATCACCACGTGGCGCGACAGCACGACCGGCCGTCTCCTGGACGCCGGCTGCGGCCCGGGGCTCTGGAGCCAGGAGCTCACAGACGGCGGCGTACGCGAGGTGGTCGGCATCGATGCGTCGACCGAGTTCGTCGCCGCCGCACGGGCGCGGTATCCAGACGTCGACTTCCAGCAAGCGGACCTCGCCGCACTCCCCCTCGGCGACGGCTCGATCGGCGGGATCCTGGCGTGGTACTCGATCATCCATACCCCGCCCGCCGAGCTCCAGGGAATCCTGGCCGAGTTCGCCCGAGTGCTCACCCCCGGCGGATCGGCGCTGATCGGCTTCTTCGACGGCCACCCGGGCGAGGCGTTCGACCATGCGGTGCACACTGCCTATTACTGGTCCGCCGAGGCGCTGGCAGAGCTGCTCGCGCCGCTCGGTTTCACGGTCGGACAGGCGTCAGCCCGGCAGGCCCCGGGTGCGCACCGCCGCCTGGGAGAGCTGGTCGCGACCTTGCCCACCTGAGCCCGAGTCGGCGCATCCTGACCGAAAACCCAGCCGAGTCGGCTCGTCATGACGAGCCGCCACGGCGCGGGGGGGGGTGGTCAGTAGTGTCGGACGCCCTCACGCAGCGTGTGCGCGG